>NZ_JBKFGG010000013.1:0-488 GCF_056171975.1 Paenibacillus terrisolis
ACGATCGCAGACGAGGGCCGGGAGCCGGCGCGATACTATGGAGCCATTGCCCACACGGCGGATGCCGTAGGTCGACTGATTCGGAAGCTAAAAGGCCCGGGAGTGACGCTGGACGTCTGCTACGAAGCGGGCCCGACGGGTTACGACTTATACCGGTGGCTGACGAACATGGGCATTTCCTGTGAAGTGGTGGCCCCTTCGCGTATCCCGCAGCGCCCCGGCGATGCCATAAAGACAGACCGCCGGGATGCCGAAAAACTGGCTCAGCTCCACCGTGCCGGGGAGTTGACGTCGATCCATGTGCCCACTCCGGAACTCGAAGCTTTGCGGGATCTCATCCGTGCACGGGAAGATGCCAGAGAAGACCTGCACCGGGTTCGGCAGCGGCTCATTCATTTTCTACTCCGGCACCAGATTCACACCCCGGAAGGCATGAAAAAGCGTTGGACGAAAAGGTACCGGGAGTGGCTCTCCACCCTGACGTTTGA
>NZ_JBKFGG010000014.1:0-502 GCF_056171975.1 Paenibacillus terrisolis
AGTCATGGGAAAAGCCAAAGATGAACTTCGTTTAAAAGTAGTAAGAGAAGCGTTGTCGGGTATAAAAGTGGGGGTGCTTGCCCGGTCGTATGACGTGCACCCGGAAACCATTCGCAACTGGATCCGGACGTACCGTGATCAAATCAGCGAAGAAGAACGTTCGTTGCCTGACCAACATTTGCAAGAACTAAAGCGACTTCAAGAGATGGAAGAAAAATACGAAAAAGCCATGAAAGTGCTCGGTGAGAAAGAACTCGAAAACGAGATTCTCCGAGAACTCGTAAAAAAGAAAAACCCCGCTTATCTGAAAGACTTGAAGTAGCAGAACCGTTCCTTAAGCGGGGCGAACCAACCGCCGTGGTTCTGCGGATCTTGGAAATCGCCGAGTCAACCTATTACGATCGAAAAAAGCGAGCGGCTGCTTCAAAGACCGAACCGTCATCCGCAGGCAAGCGAGGGCGGCCTATCCCTGGGTACTCTCTGACGGTGACAGGCCTCCCCG
>NZ_JBKFGG010000015.1:0-267819 GCF_056171975.1 Paenibacillus terrisolis
GAATCGCCGAGTCAACCTATTACGATCGAAAAACTGCTTCAAAGACCGAACCGTCATCCGCAGGCAAGCGAGGGCGGCCTATCCCTGGGTACTCTCTGACGGTGACAGGCCTCCCCGTCAGCGACGAACAAATCAAGGAATGGCTCCTTGAGCTGCTGGAAGGCGAAGAACACATCTATGGCTATAAACTGTTGGGTCAGTGCATTCGAGATGTTCACCAAGTGATTCTGAACAAGAAAAAAAACTATCGACTTTGCAAAGAACTCGGCATTCTGCAAAAGGCTCGAAAACAGGTTCCGGCACATCCACGTACTCTCCCAAAGAATCGGTTTATTACCGGTTCCAATCAGTTGTGGCAAATGGATATCAAATACGGATATGTTGTGGGACAGAAGCGATTTTTCTTTGTTCTTAGCATCATCGATGTGTTCGACCGCGTGATCGTCTGGCAATATCGGGGGCGAACTTGTGAAGCGAAGCATGCCATTCAGACACTACGGTATGCCATAAAAAGCCGGATTCAGCCAGGAGAAGCACTACCGGTCATCCGGACAGACAATGGACCTCAATTCGTCAGTAAGTTGTTTGGAGATACCTGTGAGAGCTTGGAAATGATCCATGAGCGGATTCCGCCGCGGACCCCGAATATGAATGCCTACATTGAGTCGTTTCATAGCATACTTGAGCGCAACTTATTCAGCAAACGAGAGTTCATGACGTTTGAAGAAGCTTTTGAAGCGCTCGATCAATACATGGATTTTTATAATCATCGAAGAATGCATGGTAGCTTAAAACGAATGGCGCCGGTAAAGTTTTCATCATGGGTCAAGACGCTTAAGGATACCACGGAGTTCCATAAATCGATGTAAACACGCGAAAAAATGAGCTAGCCTGCGATTGCAAAAATCTTGTAGGTCAGGACTCCGGAATTAGGGGGCCTAGCCGATAATGCAGTTTTTTCTTGCCCCAAGTACCCGAAAATTCAAAACACCTGCAAATCTACAGTTATTTTTCATGTTTTCGGCTCTGACGGAGGGGAAACGCGGGAAATACCTGCACTTTTGCAGGTATTGTCCGATCAAGGGGAGTCAAGTGTGAAAAAAACTGTATTATTGCAGGAAAATCGCAGGAAGATCGCCCGGAGAAGCCGACCCTCCTCATGGAGAGGGGGAAAAAACTAGGAAATACCCCTAAATTGCTCATGAATCTCTTTCCAAAAAAAGAGCTCCCTGCCGTCTTGAAAACAAGACAGAGGGCTCTCGAAAATCCGGAAGTCCGCTAGATTAGCGGACTTGGGAGTCGGCGAAGCATCTTTATGTTGGTCGAGAACCGTTCAGTCAATTCAATCCGATTCCGCCGCATTCTTAGCAGCTAATGAGTATACGCGGCCACATTGTCATCGTTCACTGCCTCGTGCAGCGCCATATTTAGTCCGCTGGCGATGACATTGGCGATGTCCTCGATAAACTCGTCGATTTCCTTGGGCGTCACGATCAGGTCGTGCCCGAGCGGCTCCAGCACTTCCTTAACCAGCCCCAATCGTTCGCTTTCGCTGAGGTCGTTTAACAGTCCCATGATCTGCTTGGTATGTCCGCCGTCGCCGCTTTCCTGATTGAAGTGGGTCTTCATCAGGTCAAACACATTGTTGACGATCGTCGATGCGTAACATACGGTAGGCACGCCGATCGCGATGCATGGGATGCCCAATATTTCCTGGGTCAAGCCTCTTCGCTTGTTGCCGATTCCGGATCCCGGATGAATACCGATATCGGCGATCTGAACCGTCGTATTGACGCGTTCGAGCGAGCGGGAAGCCAATGCGTCGATTGCGATGATCAAATCCGGCTTCGTCCGGTCTACAATGCCTTGAACGACCTCACTCGATTCGATGCCGGTGATCCCCAGCACGCCGGGAGCAATGGCGCTAACTTCGCGGTAACCGGGCGCAACCCGTTCCGGCGCCAGTTCAAAGTAATGCCGGGTCACCATAACATTCTCCACGACCAGCGGCCCAAGAGCATCGGGGGTAACGTTCCAGTTTCCCAAACCCACAATTAACACCTTTGCTCCCCGGCCTACTCCGATTTTGTCCAAAAAAGCGGTGAACTCCTTGGCAAAAGCCGCAGATACCCGTTCCTGAAGCCCAGTATCCTGACTCCGCAATCCGGGCACCTCGAGCGTAATATAATGGCCTTTGATTTTTCCGATTTGCTTCGAGGCGGCCTCATCGGTTACATCCAGGCGAGTGATTTTGATCCCGTTCTCTTCCTCGACTTGTTCGTTCAGCCCCGGCACCGGCCCGCCGTGAGCGGTTTCGGCCAGCTCTTTCGACTCCACGGCCAGGTCGGTACGTACGGAATATTCCTGCAAATCCAGATTCATGGGTTGACGACCTCCTTTTCCTCGGTTGCCTATATTGTGCGGGAGTGGGAAAGCGATTATACATGATGAATTTATTGCATTTTGCTGTGCCCCGTGATAAACTATTTTAAGTTGTGAATCATCTGGGTTGATATATGCTTTACAGGAGGTGAATGCAATGCCAAACATTAAATCCGCAATCAAACGTGTGAAAACGAACGACAAGCGCCGCGCGTTGAACGCTTCGCAAAAATCCGCTCTGCGTACGGTAGTGAAATCCGCCGACAACGCTCTGGCGAACAACGAAGTAGATACAGCTAAAGCCGCTTTCGCCGCTGCAACCAAAAAATTGGACAAAGCCGTTACTAAAGGTTTGATCCACAAAAATGCAGCTGCCCGTAAGAAATCCCGCTTGGCTAAAAAATTGAACGCCCTTACGTCTGAAGCGTAAGCGTCGCTATTCATACAATGAAGCTCAAAAAGCCCCGAACGAATTCGTTCGGGGCTTTTTGATTTCGCTTGCTTTTCTCTAGAATTGAACGAAATAACAGACAGGATAGAAGCAAGTGTGAAATGTTCTGGCAGAAACGGCAGTGGTCGCCTTTGTGAGAGGATTTCAACTCTATATGAATGTAGTTAATCAGAGAAATCCACGAACAACAGCGATCGAAAGAACATTTTCACATGGCTACCCTAGTCCATACTGTTACTTAGTTCAATGCCTTCCTCCACCCTATTTTGAAACTGGCTGTAATAGAGATGATGATAAAATCCCTGCTGCGCCAGCAGGCTCTCGTGATTTCCCATTTCCCTAAGTTGCCCGCCTTCGATCACCATGATAATATCGGCACCCTTAATAGTGCTCAGCCGGTGGGCGATGATAAAGCAAGTGCGGCCTTTCATGAGCCGGACCATCGCTTCCTGGATGCGCATCTCCGTGCGGGTATCGACGCTGCTCGTCGCTTCGTCCAGGATGAGGATCGGCCGGTCCGCCAATATAGCCCGGGCAATCGCCAGCAGCTGGCGTTGGCCTTGACTGAGGTTGCTGCCGCTTTCCGACAGCATCGTATCATAGCCGTCCTTCAACTTGCGAATAAAACCGTCCGCTCCCGCTTCCGCCGCGGCCCGGCGCACTTCATCGTCCGTAGCGTCCAGCTTGCCGTAGCGGATATTTTCCCGGATCGAGCCGGAAAACAGATAGGTATCCTGCAGCACAATGCCGAAAATGTCCCGCAGGCTGGCGCGCGTAAACTCGCGAATATCGGCGCCGTCAAGCAAAATCCGTCCGCCCGTCACATCGTAAAACCGGTTCACGAGGTTCACGAGCGTCGTTTTCCCCGCTCCTGTCGGCCCTACGAGCGCAATCGTGCTTCCCGCCTCGGCTTTGAAGCTGATCCCTTTCAGAATCGGAGTGCCCCCGGGATAGGCGAAATCCACGTTTTGAAACTCGATTTCACCGCGAGGTTTCGATATATCCTGGGCTCCCTTGGAGTCGGCCGTTTCCTCGTCATCGTCCATGACCTCGAAGATCCGCTCCGCCCCGGCCACCGCCGTTTGCAACGTGTTAAAAATGTTGGCCACATCGTTTAACGGACGCGAGAACTGCTTGGAGTAAGTCAGAAAGCTTGCGATTACGCCGACGGTAATGATGTCCCGCACCGCCAGCACGCCTCCAACGCCGGCAATGACGGCAAAGCCGATATTGCTGATGATGTTCATGAGCGGCATCAGGTAACCAGAGGTGATCTGAGCTTTAAGACCAACCTTGAACAACTCGTTATTGATCCCGTCAAATTCGGCAATCGCCTCCTGCTCCCGATTAAACGCTTTGACGACCTGCAGCCCGGAAATATTCTCCTCGATGTGTCCGTTAAGCCGCCCCAGCGAGTTTTGCTGCTCCTTGAATAAAACGCGGGTGCGTTTGGCTATGGTCCGCGAAAGGATAAACACCAAAGGCACGGTGATCATACCCGCGAAGGTAAGCACGGGATTCAGGAAGAGCATCAGGATAAAAGAACCCAAAATCGAAACGACATCCGACATCAGGGATACGGTGGAGGTCGAGATCGTTGTGCTGATATTATCGATATCGTTCGTGAAACGACTCATTAAATCCCCATGCGTCCGTCTGTCAAAGAAAGCGATCGGCAGCCGCTGCAGCTTCGAAAACAGCGTCGTTCGCATGCTTTTGACGATACGCTGCGAGACTCCCGCCATGAGAAAGTTATTGGAAAAGGTCAGCATCAGATCGCAAAAATAAACGGCCAGCAAAACGGCGATCGCCGATTTCAGCGGAGCGAAATGCACCGCTCCTTGGCCGCCCGACATGAAGTCCACCGCCCGGCCGATCATATACGGAACAGTGAGCAGCAGGGCCGCATCCACCAGCACAAAACCAAAAATAAGCATCAGCAGCTTCTTTTCGGAGCCGAAAAATTCCCAAAGCCGCTGCAGCGTACCTTTGAAATCCTTCGGTTTAACCACGGGCATACCGCGCATCATTCCGCCCGCGGGCCGGCGCATGGGCATATAATTTTCCGAGCCGCGCTCTTTTCTTGTCGTGTCCGCCATCAGATTGCCGCCTCCCCGAACTGAGATACATAGATGTCCCGATAAATGTCGCAGCTTTGCATCAGCTCGGCGTGCGTGCCGCGCCCGGAGATTTCGCCGCCGTCCAGCACGAGGATCTGGTCCGCTCCCATCACGGAGGTGATGCGCTGACCGATAACCATACAGATCAGATCCCTGGAATGCTCCCGCAAGCCGTTTAAAATTTTGGACTCCGTAATGACGTCCACCGCGCTGGTGCAGTCGTCCAGGATCAATACATCCGAATTTCTGACCAGCGCCCGCGCGATCGACAAACGCTGCTTCTGTCCGCCGGAAAGATTCACGCCGCCTTGGCCAAGCATGGTATTGTATCCCTCGGGCAGGGACGCGATAAAATCATGTGCCTGGGCGACACGGGCCGCCTGCTCGATTTCGGCCATACTCGCGTTTTCGTTGCCCCAGCGAATATTGTCCAGGATCGTTCCCGTAAACAAAGTGTTCTTCTGCGGAACCATGGCGATACGGCCGCGCAGTTCATGCTCGTCGAGGCCGGTTACGTCCGCTCCGCCCACCAGCACACTGCCGGAAGTCGCCTCATAAAAACGCGGGATCAGGTTAATAATGCTTGATTTGCCCGAGCCGGTCGAACCGATGATGCCCAGCGTCATGCCCGAGTGGAGATCAAAGCTGATCCCCTTCAGCACCGGTTCAGCGAGATTCCCCGTGTAGGAAAAGCTTACGTTTCTAAACTCCACACTCATGTTTTCCGCGGCTTCCAGCGGCGTCCGCCCTTTATCCGCGACCTGTTCCTCCACGTTCATCACTTCGCCGATCCGCTCCGCGGAAGCGCGGGCGCGAACAAACATCGTAAATACCATCGAGAGCATCATCAGCGAATTCGAAAGCTGCGTCATATAGTTGATGAAAGCGATCGTTTTGCCCACTTCAAGCGAGCCGTTATTGATCGCAATTCCGCCGAACCAAAGCACGAACACAATCCCCAGATTAATGATCAGGGTAATTGTCGGCGAAAAGACCGCCATGACGCGCATAGCCTTAGTTTGTTCGTTCATCAGGTTTTCGCTCGCACCGGAAAAACGCGTTTCTTCAAAATCAAAGCGGTTGAACGCCTTAACGACGCGAATGCCCGATAAATACTCCCGCATGACGCCGTTAAGCCGGTCGATCGCATGCTGGACCCTTTTGAATAACGGATACCCTACTCTGGTGTTCAGAAAAATAATGACGATGACAACCGGAACAATAAACGCAATGATCAGGGAAAGCTTCGGATCAAGGATTACGGCCGTAACGATGCTGCCGATGCCAAGGAGCGGCGATTTGATGAAAATACGCATCATGCCGTTGACGAAGTTTTGCGTCTGGGTGACGTCGTTGGTAAGCCGGGTTACCAGTGAGGCGGTATCGAATTTCCCCGCGTTTTCATAAGAGAGCGTCTGGATCTTGCGGAAAAGATCGAGGCGCAGCTCGGTGCCGTATCGCTGCGAAACCCGGCTGGATATGTTGTTGCGCGCCACCGCGCCGATCGCACCGATCCCCGTCACGAGCAGCATAAATCCGCCGGCCAGCAGAACGTACCGCAGATCCCGATTCGCGATGCCGTTATCGACCATTTTGGACATGATCGTCGGCTGGAGCAAATCGCAAAAGGCTTCCACGGACAGAAAAAAGAGGCCCAGCAGCGCCAGCTTATAATACTTTTTCACATATTTTCCGAGGTATCCCAAGATTGTTCATATCCTTTCAAACGAGCCGCTTTCTTTGCTTTAGGCCCGTTTTGTAGTATGCTTTGTAATGAGAAAATTGTGTCATGGAGTGTAGCAATGATGGAAAGCAAATCAAAAAATCGGCGGACTTACCGCTTTGCCCCTGCCTTTATCCTGCTGTTTCTGGCGGAAAAAAAGCTGTACGGCTCAGCCATACTTAACGAATTCCGGGACAGACTTCCTGACTATAACGTGGACAGTGCGGTGGTCTACCGCTCACTGCAGGAGCTCGAGAAAGAAGGAGCCTTGAAATCGAGCTGGAATACGGAAAATCCGGGGCCCGCGACCAAATGGTACGAAATTACGGACACGGGACTGCAAAAGCTGGCCGTGTATCATGGGGATATCGAAAAACGCAAGAAAAATCTCGATTTTTTCCTCGACACCTACCGGAACCTGCCTTAAGAGAAGCGCTTGGCTCTCGGCTTATTACGATAGGTGTCTTTTTTCGGACTCGTATATGTTATTTACATATAGGTGCCCGACACATCAACGATTATATTCCCGGCCATTTTCAAAGTCAAGCATCCCAATCGGGAAGGGATATCTTGGATTATGACGGTTCAGCGCAAAAAAACAATCCCGAATCCCCCTTCAAGTTAATCAGGGGTTCATCGGGATTGTTAGGTTTGCACGCTTGCGGATCATGCGGCCAAATTCAGCAGGAACAGCTCAAGTCCCAGCACTTTGTCGATTTGTCCGCTTTTCATTCGGTAATCCAGCTCGGCCAATTCAGCCAAAATCCGCCGCAGATGGGACGTTTCGAATTTGCGGGCCTGATCGCCCGCGATTTTGACGGCGTACGGATGCAGACCAAGCTGCGAGGCGATTTGCTGTTGGGAATAGCTCTGCCTGCCCAGGTCTTTGACCTGCAGCATAATCCGGAACTGCCGGGCAATCAGGGCCGCGATTTTGATCGGCTCCTCGCGCTGCTTCAGCAGTTCGTAAAAGATGTTCAGCGCCTGCTCCAGCTTGAGCCCGGCGATATGTTCAACCATCGCGAACACATTTTGCTCCGTGCTGCGCGCGACAAGCTGATCCACCGCCGCCGTATCGACCGTTCCTCCCTTGCCCGCAAAAAGACACAGCTTGCCGATCTCCGCCGCCAGCGCGGCCATCTGCACACCGCTGGCCGCGATCAAGGCTTCGGCGGCTTCCTTGCCGATCCGGCATCCAAGTTTTTCCACCTCGCTCACGACCCACTGCACCAGCTCTCCTCCGCCCAGCGGCATAAACGAAAGCACCGTTCCGGAGATTTTCATCGCTTTGACGATCTTTTTGCGTTCATCCAATTTCTCGCCGTTTACGATAAACACGATGACGCTGTGCTCCGCAGGGTTGGAGATATAGGATTGCAGCGTCTCCACTTTATGCTCGATTTTACCGCCTTCCCGCCCCGCGGTAAACAGGCTGGCGTCGCGGACGATGATCAGCTTGCGCTCCACCAGAAACGGCAAGGTTTCCGCTTCCTCCACGACAACTTCAATAGGCGTTTCCGCCAAATCAAAAGCCGCCGTGGCGAAATCCCGCTGATCCGGGTCGACCAGCTTGTCCTGAAGGAGCCCGACAAACTCCTGTATCTGGTATTTTTCCGTACCGTAGCACAAATATAACGGGGAGATTCGCCCCTGTCCGACCTCTTTGATCGCCATTTTTGCGTCCATCCGGCATCTCCCTTTCCTGTTTTCTCTATATTTAAGATGATACTTGATTTCCGCAGCCAGGCCAAGGACAAACAAGAACTCCAACAACGCAACAAAGGGACCTTTGCCTCGCGGCCAAAGATCCCTCTGTCCCGTAACATCTATATAAACGCGGGCTGAAAAGCTCTAGAAACTCTCCCGCCGGCGGTCATACGACGTGTCAGGGTTAAAACCTCTCTCACTATCTATATAACCTATTCCATATCTCCTGAAAAGGTGCATTCTGTGTCTGTTTTTAGAAACCCGCCTGCCAAGGCAGGCATTCTCAAGGTTGGGTTGGAGCTTGTTCCGTCCCGTTCGCGCTCTCTACTTCAACCTTGTATGAGGTATTGGTCTGATCCTTTGCCGTTTCATAAGTAAAGACTTTGCTGTCTTCGGACCATTCTCCCTTAACCCAATCGCCGTCCAGCACTACATCGGATACAAGCAAGCGGTCCTGGAACTGATTTTTGTAAATATACAAATGTCCTTCCTGCAGCTCGGCTTCATACATCCCGTCGGGAGATGCCCACACGTTTGGAGCAATCATCACGGACATGCCCATGAATGATTTGAATGCCGGGTCTTCTCCGTCGATAATATTCTTCTTGAGCTCCGGCGGATTTCCGCTTTCGTCCGATGCGCTGTCGTCCACCGTACTGCTCATATCATGCATTTGGCCGTCCGTGTCCCCGCTTTCGGCAGGCGCGCCGCCGGCTTTGGAAGAATTGGAATCTTGCGCCTTCCGGTCTGCCGGAGCTACCGTATCATTAGCCGGTTTTTTCATGTCCTTCACACTGTCCCTGGCCGGAACCTCAGGTTTCTTGCTTCCGGTATCTACGGATCCGCCGGATCCATCCGAGCTGCCGCCATCCTTGACGCTTTCGCTCGTGTCCTGGTCTGCAGACGGAGCTGCCGGACTCTCGTCTATTGAAGATTTAGGCGCTGTCGAAGAAAATGCGTTTGGATCGGCCATATCCTGGCTTTGGGCGGAATCGTCTCCGCTCCCCCCCGCCGAACCGGAAGAGGAGGACATTTCGGAGTTCTGCATATCCATATTCGCCGATTGAGAAGCAATCTCCGCGTCGGGGATCGTTCGGGGTTCATATTGATATATGAATACGCCCAAAATCAAAGCCGCCGCCACGCCTAAAGTTCCCATTCGATAACCGCGGCTGCGCTGCCGCGTGTTGTTGCTGCGTTTGCTGCGGTCAGGCAAGCCCGCTTCCACGCCCGAGATCGTCCCTTTTGTCGTTTCCGCCGCACTTCCGCCTTCCCGCCGGGCCCGGTCGATTTCGTCCAACTGAGGCATAATCGCATCAACGAGGCTGAAGTTCGGAACTACCTTAGGAAGCTCCTCGAGCCGGGCGGAAAGCCGCTTCAGAATCTCGAAATCCTCCGCGCAATTTTTGCAATTGCGAATATGCTCAAACAGAAGAAAACTTTCCTTTTCGCTTAGGTCGTGGTCGACATAACGATGCATCCATTCCACCGCCTCCGGGCAATTCATCCTGATACACCACCTTTCTGATAATCTTGGAGTAATTGCTGCAATTGTTGCCTGGCCCTGAATATATACGATTTCACCGTGTTCAGCGGCAAATTCAGACTGTCGGCAATTTCGTTATACGAGAAATCCTGCAAATACCTCAACACAATCACTGAACGATGATGCTCCGGCAGCTGATCGATCGCGCTGCGGATATCTTCGGCCAAATAACCGGACATGACCTCCCGTTCAACACTTTCGCTGCCTTGAAAGACCAGTTCGTGTTCTTCGATGGAAACCGTCGGTTTATTCCGCCGAAATTTATCGATGCAAATGTTGGTCACGATGCGCTGCACCCAAGTTTTAAATTGAGCCTTTTCTTCATAGGAATCAATTTTGGTATAAATCCGGATCAGTGCTTCCTGGGCGGCATCGTGTGCATCCTGTTCATTATTTAAGATGTAGTAGGCTGTCCGATACACATGATTCTCGATTTCTCGCAATAGGGTGATTAGAGCGTCGCGATCGCCCGCTTGAGCGGCTCTGATGAGTCCTTGCTCCACCACAAAGGCTCCCCCTTCCTTGCAACCTTACAGACGCTATAGTCCGACAATATGTTGCAATGTTGTTACTATTTTTTTTATAATATAACGCCAATAATCTCACCTAAGGATACCAAAAAAAACAGGACCCGTCATCCCGGCCATAAGCGGCAAAATAGGGCAGAGGTCCGGCTGCGATTGGGACAAAAAACAGCCGGTCGGTTCCGCTTCTGCCGCACGTCGCCGAGGAGACGACCCGGTGTTACCGCGAGCACTACCGGATGCTGACCGGTCAAAAGCAAAGCTAGGAAGCCGTTGTAGCGGCTGCCCTGGTAATTTGGACGTTTGCACTTTGCACCATTTGCTAACGGGCTAGCAACGAAGGGGACGACGAAGGGACGATGACGACCACGATTCGGCCAATGCAGCTCCGCAATAAGCGAGGCAGCAAGCCACAACAAACGTGGCTGCGCGTCTGTCATTTGCCAAGGCGACTCCGCAAACTAGTATGGCTACGCGCCATTATTCGGCTGACGAACTCCCAAATCTGACTAACGTACGCACTCTGTGGCTGGCGGACTCCCCCAACCCGAATCACGCACCCGCTCTGCGGCTAACGGGCTCCCAACCCGAATAGTTCACCCACTCTTTGGCTGGCAAGCTCCCCAACCCGAATCACGCACCCACTCTGCGGCTAACGGACTCCCAACCCGAATAGTTCACCCACTCTTTGGCTGGCAAGCTCCCCAACCCGAATCACGCACCCGCTCTGCGGCTAACGGGCTCCCAACCCGAATAGTTCACCCACTCTTTGGCTGGCAAGCTCCCCAACCCGAATCACGCACCCACTCTGCGGCTAACGGACTCCCAACCCGAATAGTTCACCCACTCTTTGGCTGGCAAGCTCCCCAACCCGAATCACGCACCCACTCTGCGGCTAACAGACTCCCAACCCGAATAGTGCACCCACTCTTTGGCGGGCGAGCTCCCCAACCCGAACCACGCACCCACTCTGCGGCTAACGGACTCCCAACCCGAATAGTTCACCCACTCTTTGGCTGGCAAGCTCCCCAACCCGAATCACGCACCCACTCTGCGGCTAACAGACTCCAGGAGCGTTATTTGTAGAAAAAATGGCGGTTTGGGGATCTAACGGATCCAAGAGACCTTATTTCGGAGAAAATCATACAAATTGCCTCTGTTGGAGTCAAATAACGTCTGTGGAGTCCGTTAAATGGGAAGATCGTCAGAAAATGAGCGAATAACGTCATTACGATTCGTTACAGTGAGGGAAGGTAAGCGGAACCTGCTACTTCGGCTTACTTTAGCTTACTTTAGCTTACTTAGACTTACTTAGACTTACTTAGACTTACTTAGACTTACTTAGACTTACTATAGCTTACTTCGGCCACTCGGCACGGGAGTGATCGGCGGCGGCCCCCTTCGATTAAGGCAATTTGTGTCTAGCTTCGATCCTGCCATTCTTCACTTTCATCTGGACCTCTCCTTGTTCATCGGTCCGAAAAATGGCGGTATGCCAATCGCTCAAACGCTGAACCACCGTAGGATGAGGATGTCCGTAGCTATTATGCTCGCCTACCGAAATGACCGCGGCTTCCGGCTGCCAATAGTCAAGCCACTCGGAGGAGGTCGATGTTTTACTGCCGTGATGCGCCACCTTCAATACATCGATACGCGAGGAAGCCTCAGCCTCATGATCCCTCCGCTCCAACTCCAGCACCTCCAGTTCGGCCGGTTCGTCCATATCTCCGCCGAATAAAAAAATCACGCCGTCCATGTTCATGCGAAACACAACGGATTCATGGTTTTGTTCCTTTATATAAGGAAGCGGGCGATCGTGCTCCACTGAGGGCAGCGGATACAGAAATTCAAGCGACGTCTCGCGGTCCGGGTTCAGCTTCATCCCCCGGGAAGCCGAGTAGACCGGAATCCCTTTGGAGAGCGCCGTCTCAAGCATTTTCTCCATGGTACTCGTATCCGCCAAGCTGCCGTTAATGATCAGCGCCTCCGCCGGGATTTCTTCAAGAACCGCCTGCGCTCCCCCGATATGATCCTGATCCCCATGGGTCAAAATCATCGCATCCAAGCGGTGGATGCCTCTTTTTTTCAGCAGCGGCACAACGGTCTTGGCCCCGACTTCAAACGGTTCCTTCCGGTCGCGCCAGGAATCCGACGGCTTCCGAAACGAGACTGTGCCCCCGGCATCCACCAAGATATGGGCACCGCCCGGAGTTGTAATGAGCGCGCAATCTCCTTGTCCTACATCGATGAACTCCACATATCCGGTGCCTCCGGCAAAAGCCGGCTGGTAACCGGAATAGAACATAACCCCTAACAGACCAGCGAGAAAAATTCGCGCTCCGTCCTTTTGCCGTAAAATCGATGGCCTTTGCCGTCCGGATGAGCCTTGTCTAGCCGTCGCCTTTGCCGGGTGCCCCTCCAATGGAGGAAGCGGCGCCGTCTCATCTGACAATAGGCCGGGATCCGGCTTATATTTCTCGGCGAAGCGGTTCCCTAAACGGAGCAGCAGAAAAAATACCGCATAAAAAAGCATAATCCAAAACAGCGGCGGCGATTTCCAATACGTCATAAAGCCGCCCCGGCCGCTAAGCCATTCCGTAATCCAAAAGGTGGCCGAATTGAGCAGGCGAACGGGAAAAGCGATCCATTGCCCCAGCTTGAGCCAAAGGAAACTCAGCAGCAAAGCCGCCGTTCCGGCGGGGAGCGCAACCAATCCGATGACGGGAACGATCAGCAAATTCGCCGCCAAGGACAGCAGCGAAAATTGGTTGAAGTAGTACAATGTCAGAGGAAAAGAAACAATCTGCGCCGCCAGGGTGATCGCAGCCGTTCCGCGGATCTTCGGAGGAAGCCAGGCAAAGTACGGCATAATCAGCGGTACGAATACGATGATGCCCGCCGTCACGGCAAAAGAAAGCTGAAAGCTGACGTTCAGCATAAAATACGGATCCCACAAAAGCATCAGCAGCGCGGTGGCCGACAATACGTTCAGGCTGTCCTTCATCAGGCCGCGCCTCAGCAAATAGATGCCGAGCATCGTCATGATCCCGGAGCGGATTACGGAGGGAGAAAACCCTGTGATAAGCACGTAGACGGGAACGAAAAGCATAACGACGCGCAGCGAGGTTTCCCGGGTGACCCGGAGCAAGCGAAGCAAGCCAAACACCAGTGCCACATTGATCGCGACATGGCTGCCGGAGATCGCCAGGATATGGGTTAAGCCGAGTTTGGTGAATTCGGCATATTTGTCCGGGTCGAGTTCATCCGACAGGCCGATCAGCAGTCCTTTCATGTAACCGGCCTGCCAATCGGGGAACAGCCGCTCCAGACGGGCGCCGAGCCGCTGACGTAGAGAGTCTATTTCCCCAAACAGGGCCGCCGAACCGAATTTTCCAGGCAGCTCTTGAAGCGACGATGCGCCCGAAGCCGTGAGCAACCAATGAATTTGTTGATTTCTCAAGTACCGGCGATAATCGAAACCGCCGAAGTTTTTGGCGGTCTGGGGCTGCTCCAGACTCCCCAGCAGCTTGACGTTTTGGCCGCGCCGCCACGAGAATGCGGTCTTCAGCTCCTCGGAAGCGTCCAAACGAAGTTGTACCGCGAGCTTTTCTCCCGCAGCTGCCCGTTCCTGCCGATTCGCTTCGCCGCCTTCCGCTGCTTTGTCCGAAGCAATGCGGCTAAGCTTCAAGGTGAAGGACACCCGATCTCCATCGATCTCGACCGTGGATATGATTGTGCCTTCCGCCTTCACCGCTGCCCCGTCCACTTCTTCGAGCGACAGCGACAAAGCGGCGGGAATATGGCTGACATTTCGCATATCGTTATAAGCCCAGTAGGCCGCTCCTATCGTAAAGGACAGCCATAGCAAAGCCAGCTTCCGCCATGATAGGCGCAAGACAAGCCGAAGCAGCGGACTTATCAGTATCATGCCGCCAATAATAAGCCAAATGGTGGACCCATGCTGCATGTAAGTTAAGCCGCTTCCGGCAATCCAGCAGCATATAACGACAGCAAGAGGTCTTCGGTTAAACAACGACATGGCTAATCCCTCTCTCCGAAGCGATGGTGTTAAACCGCGAAAACAAAAAGAACCCCATCCGCCTATAGGCAGATGAGGTTCTTCCTTCATCTCAGGTAAAGCTATTCGTCTTTTTGCAAAAAAGTTCAGTTCACGACCTGGTCGCCAAGCGCATCATGAGGCGGTTGATAAGCTTCGATGCGCCGAAAATTGATGCCTTTTTGAGCCATCATTGCCGTAACCTTTCCCGTATCCTTCGGATAGGGACGATGGAACACGATTTCCGTTATGCCGCTGTTAGCCAGCATATTGGCGCAAGTCCAGCAAGGTTCGTCGGTCACGTATACGCTGGAGCCTTCCCGGTCGATCCGGTCGGTGAACAGCAGCAAATTCTGCTCGGCATGAATCGTCCGGACGCAGCGCTGTTTTTTCAGCACGGTCTCTTTCCCGTCCACGGTAACCAGTTCGAACTCTTCTGCAATCATGCAGCCGGCTTCCGAACAGTCGGGAACGCCTGAAGGAGCGCCGTTATAGGCGGTTCCCAGCAGCTTCTTGCCCTGCACCAGCACAGCTCCAACACGTCGCCGACTGCAGCGCGAACGCGTCGACACCATATAAGCGATATCCATAAAATACGTATCCCAATCTTTACGTTTGTCCGGACTCATCCCTTTGGCCTCCCCAGTTCTACAGCCCAATATATGGCTTCATTTTTTCCAGTATTTTATCTCCGATTCCTTTTACCTTCGTCAGATCGTTTACGGAAGCAAAATCGCCATGCGCACTGCGGTAATCGATAATCGCCTGCGCCTTTTTCTCGCCAATCCCGGGGATTTCCTGCAGTTCCCGGAGTCCGGCTTGATTGATATTGATCGCTTCCTTCTTGTTGGAAGCATCCGCTGCAACCTTTTTAGCGGAATCGCCTCCGATTGCCGCTCCGGTTCCAGCTTCCATGCCCGCTTCGCCTTGTGATTGTGAGGAAGTTCCGCCTTTGGCTGTATCGGAGACTTTCTCGTCCCTTTCCAGGCTTCCCGAATCAGGCTTCGCTTCATTTTGCTGCATGGCGGACACCACTTGCGAAGTAACCGGCGCCCAGCCTTCGATTCCCGCCGGATTCCCGCCGCCGACCGCCAGCAGCATCAATCCCGCACCCACAATTGCCGAAACGACCGACGTCAGCACGTGCTCTCGTCTCATGAAAGGCACTCCTATCTTAAAAGAATCTGTCTACCGCAGGTCATGAAGATCCATTCAAGATGCATACATATGAAAATAGTGAGATAGAAACGGCAGTGCCCTCCATCCGGAACACTAACCGTTTCTCGCATGAGATAGAAGCCGGGATATGCCCGTTCTTCTATTTCATAGAAATGGTGCGCTCAGCACGGAAGGGGGAACCGGATGAAAGTCGCATTCATCGGAACAGGATCCATGGGAAGTCTGCTCATCGAAGCTTTCCTGCGTTCCGGTGCGCTGCTCCCGCAAAGCATTTGCGTCAGCAACCGTTCTCCGTACAAACCGGAGATGCTGGCCCAGCGATATCCCGGGCTTCAGGTATGCGGAAGCAATGCGGAAGCCGCCCAAGGGGGCAAAATCATATTTTTGTGCGTCAAACCTCTGGATTTTCCTCAAGTTATTGAAGAAATCCGGGAAAGCTTGACCGAAAACCAGATTGTCGTCTCCATCACCAGCCCGGTGCAAATCCAAACGCTGGAGCAATTCCTGCCCGCCAAAATTGCCAAAATCGTTCCAAGCATTACGCATTCCGTACATAGCGGAGCTTCGCTATGTATATACGGAAGCCGGATTCGGCCCGAGGATCGACTGCTGCTAGAGCAGTTGATGTCTTCGATCAGTACTCCATTCACTCTAAAAGAACCGGAAATGCGCATCGCCTCGGACATCGCCAGCTGCGGTCCGGCCTTTATCGCATACATCCTGCAGCAATGGGCGGAAGCCGCCGCGGAATTGACCGGGATCCGTCGTTCGGAGGCCATTGCTCTCGGAGCCGAAATGCTGCTGGGCACCGGGCGCTTGCTGACGGAAGGCGGCTTTACGCCGGAAAACCTGCAGAAGCGCGTCGCCGTGCCCGGCGGCGTTACGGCCGAAGGCCTGGCCATCCTGGAGGTCGGACTTCGCGGGGTGTTCGCCAAGTTAATTGAAGCGACGCACCGCAAATACGATGATGACCTTAGTAAGCTGCATTCACTGTTTTCTGGAGCCGACAACGATTCAGCCCCGGCCCCGAAAGAGCCGGTTCCTAAATCCACGGAATGACGGCCCCGACTATCGAAAAAACGCAGCACCATTCGGGAACCGCTTCCGCTCGTATTGCATAAGCTTATCAGCCGACTACAATGTTGACCAGCTTGCCGGGAACGGCAATCACTTTGCGAACCGTTTTGCCTTCCACCGCCTGCTTGACGTTCGGCAGGCTTAAGCTATGCTCTTGCATAGCCGCTTGGTCCAGGTCCTTGGAAATTTTCGTCCGGTCAACGATTTTGCCGTTGACCTGGACGACGATTTCCACTTCGGACTCGCTGGTCCAGGCTTCATCAAAGGTTGGCCAAGACTCGTACGAGATCGATTCCGAATGGCCAAGACGCTCCCATAGCTCTTCCGCAAGATGCGGAGCCAGCGGGGACAGCAATTGCACGAAGTTTTCCGCGGCGGCTTTCGGAATGGAATCCGTCTTGTAGGCTTCATTGATGAAAATCATCAGTTGGCTGATCGCCGTGTTGAAACGCAAGTTATCAAAATCCTCGGTTACTTTTTTGATCGTTTTGTGCCAGGTCCGTTTGAAATCGTCGCTGCCGCCGTCGGCAGCGATTTTACTGTTCAGGCTGCCGTTCTCGGCCACGAACAGCCGCCATACCCGGGACAGGAACCGGTGCGTGCCTTCCACGCCGTTCGCGCTCCAAGGTTTGGTCGCCTCCAAAGGCCCCATAAACATTTCATACATGCGCAGCGTATCAGCCCCGAAGTCACCCACGATTTCGTCCGGGTTGATCACGTTGCCGCGGGATTTACTCATTTTTTCGTTATTCGTTCCGAGGATCATTCCTTGGTTCACCAGCTTGTGGAACGGTTCCTTCGTGGATACGACCCCGAGATCGTACAGCACTTTATGCCAGAAGCGGGCGTACAAAAGGTGAAGCACCGCATGCTCCGCGCCGCCGATATACAGATCAACCGGCAGCCACTCCTGCTGCTTCTCTTTGGAGCACAGCTCCTTATCGTTATGCGGATCGATATAGCGCAGGTAGTACCAGCAGCTTCCCGCCCATTGCGGCATCGTGTTCGTTTCGCGCCGGGCCGGAAGTCCCGTTTCCGGATCGGTGGTGTTCACCCATTCCGTGACGTTGGCCAACGGCGATTCGCCGGTTCCCGACGGCTTGATTGCGTCGACGTCCGGCAAGACAAGCGGCAGCTGATCCTCCGGCACCGGCTTCATCGTGCCGTCTTCCAGATGCAGAATCGGAATCGGCTCGCCCCAATAACGCTGCCGGCTGAACAGCCAATCGCGCAAACGGTAGGTCACTTTGCCGTGTCCCTTACCGTTTTCCTCAAGCCAGCCAATCATTTTACGGATCGCTTCCTCATTTCGAAGTCCGTTCAGGAACTCGGAGTTCACGTGAGCTCCGTCGCCCGCGTAAGCCTCTTTCGTTACGTCTCCGCCTTCGACAACCTCAACGATTGGCAGACCGAATTGTTTCGCGAACTCGAAATCGCGTTCGTCATGGCCCGGTACGGCCATAATCGCTCCGGTTCCGTATCCGGCAAGGACATAATCGGCAATCCAGATCGGCAGCTTGGCGCCGTTCACCGGGTTGATCGCATAAGCTCCGGTGAATACACCGGTTTTTTCTTTGGCAAGATCAGTCCGCTCAAGATCGCTTTTGCGGGCGGCTTGATCCTGATACGCTTGAACGGCTTCCCGCTGAGCGTCGGTCGTGATGGCCTTCACGAGCTCGTGCTCAGGTGCAAGCACCGCGTAGCTGGCGCCGAACAAAGTATCAGGACGCGTCGTAAATACGGTCAACATCGCTTCATGGCCTTCGATGCCGAAATTCACTTCCGCGCCTTCGGATTTGCCAATCCAGTTGCGCTGCATATCTTTGATGCTTTCCGACCAGTCCAATTCTTCCAGGTCTTCAAGCAAGCGCTCCGCATATTCCGTAATTTTCAGTACCCATTGGCGCATTGGCTTTCGAATAACCGGGTGGCCGCCGCGTTCGCTCTTGCCGTCGATGACTTCTTCGTTGGCAAGCACAGTTCCGAGCGCAGGACACCAGTTCACCGGCACCTCGGCTACGTAAGCGAGACCTCTTTTGTACAGCTGAATGAAAATCCACTGCGTCCATTTATAGTACTCCGGATCGGTTGTGCTGATTTCCCGGTCCCAATCGTAGGAGAAGCCCAGCGATTTGATCTGCCGCCGGAAGTTGTTGACGTTCTTGACCGTAATATCGCGCGGATGCTCGCCCGTATCAAGCGCATGCTGTTCCGCCGGCAAGCCGAATGCATCCCATCCCATCGGGTGCAGGACGTTGTAACCGCGCATCCGTTTGTAACGAGAAACGATATCCGTTGCCGTATATCCTTCAGGGTGACCTACATGCAGCCCCGCTCCCGAAGGATAAGGGAACATATCGAGCGCGTAAAACTTCGGTCTGCCCGCTTCTTCCCGGGTTTTGAAGGTATGGTGCTTATCCCAGTAAGCCTGCCATTTCGGTTCGATTTCCTGAGCCTTGTAAACATCTTGAGGCGTTTGATTGTCCGCCATAAACAAAATCCCCCTTGAACTGCCATCTTCTTAAATGGTAATAAACTAAAAAACCTCCCGATCCGTAGCGTATATCGCTAGGGACGAGAGGTATGTTTCCCGTGGTACCACCCTAGTTAGCGCCGGACATGCTTTGTCCTTCGCTCACTTTGACCCTTAACGCGGGCAAGACGATAGTGCCGCACAACCAGCGCCGCACCATAACTCCGAGGCGAGTTCGCTTCGATCGCCAACCGGCTTTCACCTTCCGCCGGCTCTCTGGGTGGTTTTTCGAAGCTAATAATCCTCATCACTGCTGCTTGCTTATGTTTGAAAACTGATTACCAATTATTATATCCAATATCGTCCTTTGAAGTCAACGACTTAGCTATTGGATAGCGCTCCTGATTTTCGGCCAAAATAGCTCCAGCCAAGCCGAAACGGTTCGAAAAATCTGGTATTCGGAGGTCGTTCGCAGTGAAACAATTCAATCCCGACATGGTATTTTTTGAGCCGGAATCGATAAAATACCCACTCGGAAGCAAGTTGCTGCTGCATTTCGAGAAATTGGGGACACCCATTAAAATGACCACGTCCCACAACCGGGTGACGGGCATCCCGGGTGAAACGGAAGCGGAGAAGTACCGCAGCGCCAAAAGAACGCTGGTCGTCGGCGTCAGGAAAACGCTTGATTTCGACACCTCGAAGCCGTCCGCCGAATACGCGATTCCGCTCACCACCGGATGCTCCGGCCACTGCCATTACTGCTATCTGCAAACCACTTTAAGTTCAAATCCGTATATCCGGATTTATGTGAATCTTGAGGAAATATTAGAGAGTGCCGCAAAATACATTGCCGAACGCAAACCCGAAATCACCCGGTTCGAAGCCGCTTGCACCGGCGACCCGGTCGCCCTGGAGCATCTTACCGGAGCGCTGGAACAGTTCATTTCCTTTATGGCGAAGCAGGAATTCGGCCGCCTCCGGTTTGTGACCAAGTTTGCCAATATCGATTCTCTGCTTGATGTCGATCACGGGGGACACACCCGAATCCGATTTTCCATTAACTCCGATTATGTCATCAGGAATTTCGAACCGGCCACATCCTCCTTCGAGGAACGAATTGAAGCGGCAGGACACGTTGCCGAAGCGGGCTATCCGCTGGGCTTCATCATCGCCCCGATTATCAAGCATGATGCGTGGCAGGAAGGGTATATGGAGCTTTTGACCAAACTGCATGACCGGCTAAAAAACATCGAGACGCCTGACCTGACTTTTGAGCTCATTCAGCATCGTTTCACGAAAGTGGCCAAAAATACGATTATGAGGCGCTACCCCAAATCCAAGCTCGACATGGACGAAGCGGAGCGGCAATTGAAATGGGGAAGATACGGAAGGTTCAAATACGTATATAAAATGGAAACGGTGGAGGAATTTCAAGAGCTTTTCCGGCAGGCCATCACGGAATATTTTCCGCAAGCCCGAATCGAATATTTTGTATAAACAAAGAAGATGTCCCGAAGTCATTGATCGACCCCTGGACATCCACCGTCACAAATATGATATTTATAAATCGATTAAAGCTTGAAGAGGGATACGGCTCTTTGCAGTTCTTCCGCCAGGCTGGAAAGCTGACGGATCGAGGCGGCAATCTGCTGCATAGCCGCGCTTTGCTGTTCCGATGCGGCGGCCACTTCTTCGGAAGCGGCTGCTTGCTCCTGCGTTACGCCGGAGATTTGCTGAACCGAATCGGCAATGTTCGTATAGGAGTTCTCCACCAGAATCAAGGATTGAAGCAGCTGATCCGTGCGGCTGGAGAAATCATTGATGCCTTGGAAGATACTTTGGAAATTTTGATAAGTGATGTTCATCAATTTTTGCCCTTCTTCGATAGCGCGGCTGCCCTCGCCGATACTATCAATAACAAGGCGGCTGTTTTCTTGGGTTCCCGCTACCAATTCGGTGATCGATGAAGCGGCGTCAGCCGACTGTTCGGCCAGCTTGCGAACTTCTCCCGCAACCACGGCAAAACCTTTCCCCAGTTCGCCAACTCTTGCCGCTTCGATCGAAGCGTTGAGCGCCAGCAGGTTCGTCTGCTGCGCAATCCCCGTGATCATGCCGATCACTTCGCCGATTTCTCTCGAGCGTTCTTGGAGCTGGCCGGCGGTTGTTTCCGAATGACGCATCACCTGCTCGATCAAATTCATTTGGCGAAGCGTTTGATCAACGACGTCTTGTCCCTCGGACGACTGCTTGCTGACCTTCTTGGCGATGAGCTGCATGTCGTTCACTTCAATCGCCACACCCGATAATTGATCTTTGATTTCCAGTACGGACGAAGAGCTTTGGCCGATGGATTCGACCACCTCGTTGATTCCTTCGCTCATGCTGTTCATCGATTGGGCTACCTGTTGAGCGCTTTCGCTCGATTCTTTCGTAACATGTTCGAGCTGCGCGCTAGTGCCGGCCACTTCTTGCGAAGAAGCCGAAATATGTCCGATAAGCTGCTTCATATTGCCGCTCATCGTGCGGAATGCCTCCGCTAATCGTCCCACTTCGTCTATCGTTTTGACCTCAACCTCGCGGGTTAAGTCGCCTTGAGCAAACTGCTCCGTGGCAAGCATCAGCTTTTTGAGCGGCTTCGAAATAATCCGGCCCTGCAGATAAGCGAAAAGCAAGCCGATCAGGAGCACGAGCAGCGAAATACCGACGCTGTACCACACCACCTTCGTTGTGGTATCCGGAATCACCGAAGCGTCGAGGTCGATCCCCAGCAGACCGGCATTGGCGCCGGCGTCGTTTTTCAGTGGAACGAAAATCGATTTATGTACTCCGAACTCATCTGTGTAAATTTCACTAATTGTCTCCTTTCCTTGTGTGATGGTATCCTTCATCTCCTGGGAGAAAGGGTAATCCATGTTGTAATCTCCCTCGGTATCCGAAAGGGCGATAATTCTTTCTTTCCCTCCATCGTTGGATAAAATATATACGTTCTCCAGATTGTGCGCCTTTTTCAGTTCATCCATCATTTTGCGGGTTTGCTGATACAGCGGACTGCCGGTTCCGTCGATTCCAAGCTTGTTGCCGCCAATTCGGTCAAGCTCGGTTTGTACAATATTGATGTTGCTCTCGAGACGTTTATCAAGTTCATTCTTGAGCTCCCCGCTCAAGGTGGTATTCACCACCGTGAGCAGCCCGATGAAGCAGAGAATTGCTGCAAGGATCAAACCCGTGGTACCCAGCATGATTTTCGAAGAGATATGTCCGAACAGCAATCGTTTGATCTTTTGATTCATTATCATGTTCATCTCCTGAATGTGAGTTCATTGATTGGAAAAAGCTATTTGCTCATCGCTACGCTAAACTGCTCACAAACCTCGGATATGCATTCTTTTAAATACTGCACGATCCCAGGCACATGCTCAGGCAAAGTATGAGGCGAAATGACAAAAAATTTGCTGACATAAAGCGGAATTTGACGCCCCTCGGCGGTACCGACCAGCAGATGCTTTTTCGTATCCCCGAAAAACATCCGGTCGCGCTGCTCACCGAGTTTCTCGAACACCCGCTCATTAAGCCGGTTATTTTGCTCGATTTCCGCAGCCCGGCATTTTCCGCTGATTTCTTCGGCAAGTCGCGGACCGTCCGGCTGATAAATCCGAATTAATGTAGAAATACCGGGATTCTCGGGATTTGCGATCTCGGCCTGCGGAATTTCGGCGACAAGCTGCTCCCGGAACTGGTGGCTTACCTCCATAAATTGGGCCAGAAGACGCTGATAACCCTCTACGCCAAAGGACAGCAGCGAGCTGTACATGCTGATTGAACTGGCCATGCGTGAGCATTCCAGCGTATAGCCGGTATGGTAATCGCCATAACCGCGATGCCCGACATATGGAGTTTCGTCCGCTTCCAGATCAAGCCGTCCCAAGTCGCTTCCTTTTTTCAGCAGGAACAAGCTGGAGACATAAGGCGCCTGCCCAAGCTTTTGGAAATCGAAGCACATGGAATCCGCCAAAGAAAGATGTCTCATTTTCTTCTGAATCGGCTTAAGCATTTCGATGACGCCGGTACTAAACTGAAGCGGATTCTTGTCCAGATCGTACTCGTTAAAGAAAGCAAAAAATCCGCCCAACGCCGAGTCCGCGTGGATGTGCGGGCTTGGAAACCCAAATCGCCGCGCGACTTCATCCGCCGTTTCGCGAATTTGGCGAACATCGTCGATCCCGAGGGCGTCCGTCGTTCCCGTCGTTGCAACAATGTACAACGGCACGCCGCCATTTGCGGCGACCTCTTCCATTTTGCGTTTCAAATCGAATACGTCCATCGAGCTGTCGGTCAGGGTTTTGATTTTGACAAGATGATCGCTGCCGATCCCCGTCGCTTCCATGGACTTGAACAAGCTGTAATGGGCCGACTCCGAGCAAAACGCGTACAGATTGCCCGGAACCCCGTGCTGAAGCGCGGCAGGGTCGTATTTGGCGATCGCGATCCGCAGTCCGGAGAATACGGCGCCCTGACCTCCCCAAGTCGTATACCCTCCGCTGACTTTGGAGTCATACCCGACCAGCTTGGACATCATGGCCGTTACTCTGACTTCGGCCTCGGCCCCGGCAGGTCCGTAAACATCCCATAGATTATTGCCGTTCACCAGCATCGCGGTAAGCATGCCAAGCATGCCCGGAATGGAGGCCATGGGCAAAATGTTCGTGAAGAAATATTTGGTATGATAGGGATGGCCGTGGAGCAGTTTCAATAATTCATCGTTCACCTCCTTCATCGGCGTCCCATCGTAAGGAATTTCGCTGGCCGCCGCCAATTGGCCGTAAAAATCCCCATCCCTCCGTTTTTCTCCTTTAAGATTGACTTGATCAGGATTCTTCAACTCATCCACGCCACGAATCATTTGCTCGATCAGTTCCAGCATCCGCCCGCGCTGCTCCGAATTTCCGTCCTCGCTTGGAAACCAATCCCTTACATCCGGTTTGCTGTCTGTTTTCATATGCATCTTCTCCTCATTGTTCCGATTGTGTAGAGTTTTCCTTGGACATACAGTTGAAGAAGTTTCCTGCCCCCCTATGATAAAATTTCGACGAATGAGATTGCTTTTATTAAAAAATCTTCATTTCCTTACATTTCTAAATTATACAAGCTATCCAAGGCAAACTACAGATACGAATAGGTATATATTCCATCAATTGTCATTAAATTTTTCTTACTTTAAATATCTTTACAAATTATTGAAGCACGCCAGTGTAAAATCTATAAACCGCAATTGATTACGGCCCTGTCAAATTTTGCAATGGGATAATTTGAAAATGAAACAAGAGGGTGCCCCTTTGTCACCTACGATGACTTTTGGGACACCCTCTAAATTTATATAACAACAGAGCAGAAAAACCCTGACAGACCGCTGCCAGATACCGGATCGACTTCAAGGAATGGACTGGCGTTCGAGCAAATGGTTAAGAACAAATGATTAGAACAAGTTGTCTGGCCTGATCAACGGCGTCCCCAAACGCCGCATCCCCCTGACCCTTAAAATAGCGACCTTTTGGGGCTTTATTTCCACTGTGGAACCTCATTCCGGGTGAATAGCGCCATTTTATGGCCTTATTTCTTCAGAAGAGCTCCTTTTCCCTCGATTTTGAACGTTTCGCCGAAAATAAGACCATTTTGCACCGCTATTCTCAGGAAAACGTGCTTTCGGAGTGAAATAGAGCCATTTTATAGCGCTATTCGAGAAATCGGCTGAAAGTCTTCCGCAGACTAAGCCCTGTCAAATGTGTCGCAAATACTTCGGATGCGCAGTTCCTTCAGCAGTTTACTAACGTCGGCTCCCTCCGGAAGCCCTGCCTTCTCCACCTCAACCGTGACTCCTTCCGGCCCGGTGTTATTAAAATAATTATCGGAAAGCACGGATTCAAACGACCGAAAAGACAGCTCGACATGCTGGGCGTAACGATCGGCGGACACCAGTATCTTATATTTTTCGCCCGCATCTTCTACTCGTGCTTGATAGCTGCAAACCGGAAAATCGAATTGTTTGGGACGGACAAACAAAAGACTGTCGCCGCATATCCTCCGCCCCTCCTCCAGCAATTCGAATGCCACGTAAGTCTTGTCTGCAGCTTGTTCCGCCATTCGCAGCGTAAAATCGCAGGCAAAGACGGAACCCGCGCTTAACGCTTCCGCTCGCACCTCTGCGGCATGCTCCTCCAGCACCTCGAAATTTGTATTCATCAGCTTGATCCGAAGCTGACCGCCCAGCGGCAGTCTGCTCTCGTTGTGCAAGAAGAAGGTTACCTTATACCCGTCGTTCACGGCCGTAAGCAAATGCGGCGCAAAAAAACGTTTCGCTGCATAATGCAGCGCTTTCCAACGGCCGAAATAATCGATGCTCGCCCAAGAAGCTACCGGCCAGCAATCGTTGAGCTGCCAATAGATAGCTCCCATACAGCGGCCGCGATGGCGCCGCCAATGCTCTACACCGTAGCGGATCGCTTCCGCCTGAAGTAGCTGCGAGACATAAAGCAGGCTGTCGAAATCTTTGGGATAACGATAATAACTCGATAAATAATACATGATTTTGCCGTTGGCCGCTCCGTTTTTCTGATGGCTTTCCATGACCGGGGAGAAAATGTTGCGATCCTCGGGCAATGTATAGCTTTTGACGGTTTCCAGCGAAGGGAACGACTGAAAGCCGAATTCGGAGCAAAACCGGAAAAAGTAGTTGCGATAATCCGTAAAGGGCTTCATACCGTGCCATACTTCCCAGTAGTGAACGTCGCCCCGGTTTTCATCATTCGGGTTGTCGAAACATCCCCCGGAAGAAGGTGAGGAAGCCCAGTAGAATGTTGCGGGATCGGCGCTTTTGACGGCTTTTGGCAAAATGTATTCAAATTGTTTGATATAATCCGCTTTCAGTTTATCCGAATGACAGGTAACTCTCGGCCAGCTGCACCAGCCTTCTTCCATTTCGTTATTGCCGCACCACAGCCCCAAACTGGCATGATGACGGATACGCCGTACGTTCTCCTCCACTTCCAGACGGATATTTTCCTCAAACGCCTCATTCAGGGAATAAACATTGCAGGCGAACATCAAATCCTGCCATACAATAAGACCGTTCCGGTCGCAGCTGTCGTAAAAGAAATCGTCCGGATAATATCCGCCGCCCCATACCCGGATACAGTTGAAGTTCGCCTTGGCGCAATCGGAAATCAGGCGCTCCGTTCCGTCCGCATTAACCCTGCTCAGCAGACTGTCCTCCGGGATATAGTCAGCCCCCATCGCGAAGATTTTGACGCCGTTGACGACAAAGGCAAATTCCTCTCCGTAGCCGTCTTTTTCCGTGCTTACGGTCAAAGTTCGGAGTCCGATCGTATGCACGGAGCTTTCGATTACATTTCCTGCAATCCGAAGGGAGGTTTCCAACTGATAAAGCGGTTGGCTCCCATAGCCGTTAGGCCACCAGAGGAGCGGATTCTCGACCGTAAGCCGAAGTTTCGTCCCTTCCGGTTCCCCGCTCACCGGCGCTTCGGTCTCCAAAACGGAGCCGTCCGGGCCGGTTAACCTCAAATGCGCCAAACCTTCACCAGACCGGAGACCCGAAACCTGAACCATAACATCCAATTCTACGGAGTCTTTGTTATGCTCCTGCAAAATTAACACATCGTCCAGTTTCGCTCCTCCACCCGCTTCCAGGCTGATCGGACGCCAAATTCCCGCGTCCGGAAGCTGCGGCCCCCAATCCCAGCCATACATGGAGTGGGCTTTGCGAATGAAGTTGCTTCCGCCGATTCCTCCGGTCGGTTCATAAGTGATGACATCCGGGCAAGCCTCCCGGGCCTCTTCGATATACCGCAAGGGAGAACGAAACACGATTTCCAGGAAGTTCGCTCCAGGACGCAGCAGCCCCTTAACGTTATAGCTCCAGGTGCGGTGCATATTGTCGGCTTTGCCCAGCGCTTTTCCGTTCAGCGAAAGCTCGGCGATTGTATCCAACCCGCGGCAGACCAGATCGGCCCGCTCTTGCTCCAGAATCTCGGCCGAGGGCTCGAACACGGTGGAATATACATAATCCTTCCGGAATAAATCCCGGGCGGGATATTCCTCCATCCGCCAATAAGGATCCCGGATCATTTTGTGCTCGAGCAGGGCGGACAGGACAGAGCCGGGGACCTTGGCGTCAATGGTCCAGTCTTCCTCTGAACATTTCAATTGCCAGGTTCCGTTCAAAGGTTGCTTCATCATTTTATTCTCTCCAATCTTGGAATTTGTACGGGTTTTACCAGAATCAGCTCCGCTTCGCCGGCCGACGTTCCTTCCACGGTCAAGTCAGGCGCATCGGCTGCAATGAACACGCTGTCCCCCTTCCCCAGCTCCAAAGCTTCCTCCCCGCAGCAAAGCCGGACCGATCCGCCCGTGACAAGGCCTATTTGCGGGAACCCGCCGTCAAGCCTTGCTTGTCCTCCTTGAATACTCAGTCTGTGAACCTCGAAACTGACCGTGATTTCATGGCCGATAAGCGACTCCAGCTTGTAGTTTGCAGCCTTTTTCAGCAAGTGAGGCTCCACCCGGTTTTTTTGCCGGATTTCGCCTACGGAGTAAGCACTGTAGTCGAAAATATCCAGGCAGAAATCAAGTCCTTTTCCCATAAAACGGGCTTCCGGCGGAACAATCACGCCCTCGCGCTCAAACTCGCACCGTACAACGAGATCGGAAGGCTCCATGATTTCCAGCATCAAAATATTCTCGCCTATGGCATGCGGCATTCCGCCGGGAATATACCAAACTTCTCCTTCATTAACCGGAACCGGTTCAAAACAAGCATCCATCGCGGGGATATCCTGCTCTTCAATCATTCGTTTCCATTCCCCCCGGCCCGGCGGATGCTGGAAACCGAGCCTTATGTAGGGACTGGTCCCCTCCCTGACTTTCAGGATATAATAGCACTCCAGCTTGCCGTACCGTGAATTCAGATATTGCTGCGCAAAGGCCGCGGAAGGGTGCGCCTGCACATGCAGCCGCATGGACGAATCCAGGATTTTAAACAGAAACCCCAGATCCAAGCCTTTTTGCCGAAAATAGTCCTTCCCCAGGTAAAACTCGGGATCCTGCCGAATCAGGTCGATCAGCAGCATCTCCCGGCCATCCGCTAAACATGCGGAGTAACCCTCGTTCCGGACGGGCGCCATGCCCGGATTGCTCGCCGGTACCAAGGAAGCGATCCATTCTTCCGGACGATCACCGTCCTGACCCTCTATTTGTCCATGCAGCCCGTCGATTCCGGCACCGCCCCGGTAATTTCGCCGTACCCGGTTGGGAGGGAGCTTGATAAAGGGACTCTTCGTCATGGCTTCTCCCAGGCGAAGACGGAACAAGCGGACGCCGGCAGCGAAATTTCGGTTTTCTGTTCCGCGCTGACATTCTTGCCGGTGAACAGATCGGTCATTACACATCCGTCCGGCAGTCCGCTCAGAACGACGCGCTGTTCTTCTCCGGTGAAGTTGATGGCCAGCATCGCTTTTTTGCTTGCGGATTCAATAAAGGACAGATGCACCTTTTCATTTTTCCAAGCACGAATACCGCCTTCCCCCTCCATAACGTCCATAATGAGCTTTTCCACCTCAGGGAGCGCTTGATCCAGCAAGGCCAGCCCCATGAAAGAATTGAAGTACAACGTTTTTCCCTTCCCTTTACGGTGCAAGACCACGGCCGGCGTCCCGTCTTCCATATAGGCCAGAACCTCGGAGTCTTCGCTTGCTTCAAGCTGCTGACTCATGTAAGCCGCAGGAATTTTCACCCCGTCCAGCACGAACTTCTCTCCCGAAGTCACATCCGCCTCTTTGATTCCAAACAACTCGGAAAGCCGTTTCCCGGGAATCCCTTCTTCCGGAACCACCGCTTTCTCGTTAATGGCAGCCATGCGTCCGTCGGCGATCAGAAGCCCGCCCCGTTCAACATATTCCGTCAATCTTATCGCCTCCGCCTCGCTTACCCGGACGGCGGCCGGCAAAATCAGAACGGGCGTCTGCATATCCTCCTCATCGAGCTTTTCCAGATTGGAGAATTCGGCAGGCATTCCGTTGTTCCAGAAAAGCTTGTACCAGCCCTCCGTATTTTTCGCCCAGAAGCTGCCGTTCCATTTAAGCAGAGAATCGAAGTACAGGCGGATCGAATAATTGTAAGCGATGCGAACGACCGGCTTCGACACGGTAAAGTCGTCAAACAGATCGCCGTTTTGGTGCATCATCTTGAGCAGCTTCGCCGTCGAATCGCTCCGGTCGTTGGGCGTTCCGTCGATGCGGGTAAGTCCGCGCCCGGTGGATTGATACCCATGCAGGAAAGGGCGCCAGCGCCACAGCTGCATGCCCGCCGGACCGGTAAAAACGCACATTAAAATCCAGTTCCGCAGTTCCTCCGGACTAACCTCGGAGCCCGGTGTAAGGACGGATTGCGTATGAGTTTGCAGCTCGTTGACGAAATAGGGCTTTCCCGCCTTGCGGGCGGCTCCTGCCGGAATGGAAAAATACATGGAAAGGGTCCAAGGCGTATCCCGGTAGTCGCGCCCCCAGCTTTTCGGATAAAAGGTGGCCCCGTAAACATCAGAGATATGCGCCGTTTCAAATTCGTCGTTGTTGCGAAGCGTCACGTTCCCGGCAAGGATATGGGCCGAAGTGCCGTCAATGATAATCGGGTGGGTGCTGTCGTATTTGCGCGCCGTTTCATACAAGAAGCGGCAAATCGCCGTCAAATTCTCGCTGCGGAACTTCTCGTATTCCACATCCGGCAGCAGGCTGCTCCAGATACTGTAGGGTGCGCGGCGTTTCTCGGGGCGAATCTGGGAGAAGCTTTCGTATCTGCGATACCAGTCGCGATTCAGATTTTGGATGCTGACGTATTTTTCGGCCAGCCATTCCTGATAAAGCCGGGTCGTGTAAGGATCGTCGCTGCGGAAATGCGCTTCGTTGAAAACATCCCAGCCATAAACGGCCGGGTGGTCCTTAAGCGCGACGATGGCCTCGCGAAAATAAGAATCAAAATATTCCCTCACGGTCGGATGGTTCAAATTGGCCCAAAAGCAGTCTTCATTGACAAAAAATCCGGTCTCATCCTTGATCTGCATATCCGGCGTAAGCGCGGCATCCGGCATAAACTCCTGGGCCTGGTTTTGCCCGAACAGCTGCATAACGGCTTTGAGCCCCAAGTTCTCGCAGATATCGAGTACCTTTCTTGTTTCGGTAAAGATCCACTCATGAGAGCTTTTGGCCAGCCAGGGATTGGCAACCGGCCACAAGGTGACCAGGTTGTATCCGCATTTTTGCATGTTGGACAGATCTCTCCTGATGGTTTCCTCACTGTAATCCTGCTCGATAATGTATACGGCGCCAAACAGATATTTGCCCATATAAACTAACCTCCATCCCATAGATTACGTTCAGTATATCGAGTGGCGGAGCCGCTTTAAATTCAGCAAAAATGCACAGTCATACCGTAAATCTACACACTTGACTTCGGCTTCACCCGCGAAGCTGTTTGTACGTCCCCGGGGTATAACCGGTATACTTTTTGAAAATATAGACGAAATACTTATAATCCTTAAATCCCACCTCCATGGCTATCTGGTAGGTCTTCAAGGTCGGCTGCTTCAGCACCTTCTCCTTGGCTTTTTCGATACGGTACTTATTCAGCCACTCCGTAAAATTCTCGCCCGTCTCCTGCTTGAAAATTTTGCTGAAATAGTTGGGTGTGACGAACACCGCTCCCGCAATATCGGCGACCTGGAGGGCTTCCGTATAATGCTCCTGTGCGTATTCGATGCCCTTTTTCACGATGTTTTTGTATTTGTTCGTATGCTGGCCCTCCAGCGCCTGGAGCGCCCGGACGAATATGTTCTTAATCCACAGCTCGATCTCGTCCAGCGTTTCGTATTTTTTGATCTCCTCATAAAGGTCGGCGCTTTCGGAAAATATCATTTGTGAAGTTATTTGCATCGCTTCCAGTTCTTTGAAAGCGATTCCAACAAGGTGGATGCAAAATTGCTCGGTGACCTTTCGGGGAACGTTTTTTCCTTTAAAATATTGCGCAAAAATCGTGTTCAATTTTTTCTGCACATCCATGTTCTTGAGCAGCTTCAGGTTTTCCCGCAGCTCTTGTTCATCCGCTTCCCGCAAAAACAGCGGAGTTTGTCTGGGCAAAGGCACGTCTTCAGCCACGATGACCCGGTTCTTTCCTTTATATATTTTGTTGTCAACCGCATCCCAGGCTTGACGGTAGGTATCCTTCAGCAGGCCGAGTTTGTCCACTTGCTGCCCCAAGCCGATCGTGACGGTAATTTTATAATATTGGGTAACGTAAAACTGGATTTGCTTGCAGCACTCCACGATTTCGTCGGTATGTGCCTTCGTGCTCAGCAGGACCAGCAGGCTGTTTTCCCCACTGTACCCAACAGTAACGGAGGCTTCGCTGCGGAAGATCTCTTCCGCGATATTGGCCAGGGAGTACCGCAGCAATTTCGGGTCGCAGATTGAATAACCGGCTTGATGACGGTCGTCGATATCGATCGCCACAACCTGAAAAAGCGGGCCGGCCAGATCCATATCAACCGCACCCGCCGCTTGACGGACGAATTGCCGCTCCGTGATCTCTCCCTCGATGAAATCCTTGATGCAGTTGGCGCGGATGATCGGAAGATTGCTGTTAAGAAGACGGTCGGCCAGGTCGGTCTCCATCTGCCGATGCTTCTCTTCCTCGATTTGGCGGCGCAAATTCAGCATCAGATCGGTAAGCTCGTCGACGCTGACCGGCTTGAGAATATAATCGATGGCTCCGGCTTTTAACGCCTGCCTCGAATATTCGAAATCATTGTAGCCGCTAAGAATAACGATTCTCGTATACGGAAGTTTTTCCTTGAGCCGATTGGCCATGTGAATCCCGTCCATCACCGGCATTTTTATATCGGTGATTACGATAGCCGGCTTGGTTACCAATGCTTTGGCCAGGCCGTCCCGGCCGTTAGCCGCTTCGCCTATGATCTCCATCCCCAGTTCCTGCCAGTCGATGGCAGTTGAGATGCCCTTTCGAATCGTGGCTTCATCATCCACGATCATCACCGTAATCATGCTGACGCCCCCCTATTGATATAAGGCTGTTCTACCACGGCCCTGACGCCTTGAGGCTTATTAGTATAAAAATGAAGGCCGTATTCCTGTCCATAATGAAGCTGAATTCGGCTGTTCACTCCCGAAATGGCCATGCCTCGCTTTCCTTGGGTGTAGCTGCGCAAGATATGCTCCATTTCTTCAATGTTGGCGTTTTCTCCATCGTTTTCTACAATATAAACCAGCCTGTCCTCTCTCCGGCAGATGGTGATCGAAATCGTACCGCCCTCCTCCCGGTTTTCAAGACCGTGATGAATGGCGTTTTCGATCAAAGGCTGGAGTACGAAGCTAACCGTCTCGCACTCTTCCAGTTCCGGTTCGACTTGAATCACGAAATTGATGGAATCGGAATACCTGCATTCCTGGATCATCAGATAATTGCGGGTATATTCCAACTCGCTCGCAACCGTGGTTTCCTTCTGTTCCGCTTGAACCGACATCCTAAACAACTTGGATAAAGCCTCGACCAGACTGCAGGTCTCATATGCATTTTCCATGCGGCTCATCCAGCATATCGTATCCAGTGTATTATAGAGAAAATGAGGGTTGATGTAAGCTTGCAGCGCCTTGATCTGCGCGTCCTTCTCGCGGAGTTCGGTTACATATACCTGGTTGACGAGTTCATCCAAGCGAACGCTCATCTTATTAAAGCTTCGCGCCAGCACGGTGATTTCGTCGTTTCCTTTCAACGGTACGCTGATATTGAAATTTTTCTTCTCCAGATTTTTCATCGATTGCGTCACGGTCTTAAGCGGCGAGAGGATATAAGCCGACACCCAATAGGCGATGATGCTGCAAATGACGGTGGCCAAAACAATGGTGGAGACCAGCATCTGAACGATCAGGGATTTCTCGCGGTTGATCTGCTCCAGCGAAAACAGGTTAACCACGTACCAATCGGGATATTTTAAATTATAGTAGGTCAGCATCTGCTTCGTTCCTTCTACCGGCAAAGTCGCGCTGCCCTTTTTCCCCTGGAGTTTAAAGTTCCCAAGAATATCGCCGATCGGTTTTCCAACGTATTGCTCCTCTTGAGAGATAATGATTTGTCCGTTCTGAACGATAAAATAACTGTTCCGGCTGGCCAGCGGGATGTTGGAGAACAGATCCAGGATGCGCTTCTTATCGATATACAGCTGCATCACACCCAGCGGTTTGCCGAGATTGTAAACGTCGTTGACCTTCCTAGTGAACACATAGGCCGCTTTGCCTTTGGGGAACAAGCTGTCCACCGAACCCATAAGCGTAAGTTTGCCGGTCTGTCCAAGGATTTCCTCAGCTTCGGTGTCGCCGATTCCATTATAATCGGAGCTGGAACGGTACTGGGTGCCGTCCAAACGGCGGATATCGACGGCGCTGAGGTATTTGTCGTAAGACAACATATTCAGGATGGAGGCGTCGAGGCGCAAATAGCTTTCCTTCAGATCATCGGACTGCCGCGCCTGGAGAAAGCTGCGAGCGTCGGCGTTCTGATAGATCAGCAGCGAATTCTGCTTGATATCGTCAAAGATGTACTCCAGATTAGTGCCGATTTGCGTCAAAGTATTCAGATTGGACTGATTCACCTTTTCGGAAATGATCTGGGCATTTTGACTGTAAAAGAAAACGCCTATTCCCGTGATCGGCAGCACAATCAAAGCGATGATGAGCGTAAACACCTTGACCTGAAGACTGACGAACCGCTTCTTTAATTTCCCCCCCACATAACCACCCCATCTGTTCCTGCCATGCTGATGAAAAAGGCAAACCCATAATAGAGTTCACCTTTTCGACTTATCCTTTTACCGCCCCCGCAACCATGCCTTCCATGATCTGATTATAGAATAAAAGATAGATAATGATAACCGGAAGCGTCGAAATGACTAAAGCGGCCATCATTAACGGGTAGTTGACGGTATAAGCGCCGACGAAATTGGTAAGTCCGATCGGCATTGTTTTTAGCTTGTTGCTGCGGATCAGCACTAAAGCCAACGGGAATTCGTTCCATGTATTTAAAAAGGTAAGAATCGCCGTGGTCGCCAGAACCGGCTTGCACACCGGCATAATGATAGAGAACATGCTCCGGACCAGAGAGCAGCCATCGATAAAAGCAGCCTCTTCCAATTCCGTCGGTATCCCCTTCACATAACTTTCAATCAAAAACACAGCGATAGGCAGCGCAAACGCAATATAAGGCAAGATCAGCGTGTAAGGCTTGTTCAAAAGGTCCAACGTTTTGAATTCGATAAAGATCGGGATCAACAGCGCATAGATAGGGATCAGCATTCCGGATAAGAACAAGTAATAGATGAAGCTGCGCCCCCGGAACACAAAACGCGACAAGCAGTACCCGGTGACGAAAGAAATCAGGATCACAACCGCCACCGTTATTACCGTATTGAACATGCTGGTGGTAAAATAATTTCCGATATTCCCTTCGACAAACGCCTGTTTATAATTTTCGAAATGCAGCTTTTTCGGCAGTCCTACGGTATCCAGCGAAAACTCCTTTTGGGATTTCAACGAGGAGTATATCATCCAGATGATCGGGAAAATACAAGTGATGGATAACAGGGTTACAAGCAGGTTGCTGGTTACGGCAGAAGCGCCGGTTTTGATTTTTAGCGAGATCTGTCCACTTGGTTGGCTCATGCCTTTTTCCTCCCTCCGACCAGCTTGCTGAGTCCGATTAGCGACAAACTGAGGATCAGGATGCCGATGGCTACCGCGCTTCCGTACCCGAAACGCATGCGGTCCATGGAGATGCTGTACGCGTACATGGCGACAACCTGGGAGCTTGTTCCCGGACCGCCTCCGGTCATGACGAAAATCTGGTCGAACGTCTTCATATTCCCCGAGATGCAAAGCATCACCGTAACGAGGAGCGTGTCCCTGATGAGAGGCATTACGATATAAACCGATTTTCTCCAGCCCGTGGCTCCGTCCAGCTCGGCCACTTCCAATATCTCTTTGTCGATGCTCTGAATCGAAGCCAAAAGAATGACCATATAATAGCCGATGTACTGCCATATTTTCGGAATCGCGAGCGAAGTGATTACGATCTTCGGATCATCCAGCCAAGGCTTGATCCATTGCTGCTGTCCGAGGAAATCAAGCAATTGATTCAGCAGGCCGTAATCCTTGTTATAAATGATTCTCCACAGGAAACCGACAACGACGGCGGATAAAATAACCGGGAAAAAGATGACGGTCCGATGCGCGGTTTTGAATTTGAGCAATCGGGATACCAGAAGCATCGATATAATAAACGCGATGCCGATTTGTCCGATCACCGTCCATATGATAAAAACCACATTGTTCTGAAAGGCGCTCCAGAAATCGGCATCCCTTGCCAATTCAAAATAGTTGCCTAAACCGAGAAAAGTCTTGTGCGGCCCTCCGTCCCATTTAAAAAAGCTGTAATAAAAAGCGACGAACAGAGGAGCAATGCTGCATAACGTAAAGAGAAGGGCGCCCGGGGCCAGCAAACCCGCCAAAAGGAATCTGCCTGGCTTAAGTTTCTCGCTCATATGATCACCTGCCTTTCAAGAATCCCGCACGCGTCTTGAAGAAGACGCGTGCGGTAAGAAGCGAGCTTCGAAAACTTGCGTTATTCCCGTGCGTATTCGTCTTGAACCGATTTCGCAAGTTCTTCCGGAGTCACTCCGCCGATCAGCAACTCCTGAAGGCCGGATTGAAGCGCGTCCATAATGCCGGAGGAGAGCTGATGATCGTACACCGGAATGAACGGGCGGTCCTTCTGGAACTCGTCGAATTCTTTGAAAACTACGGATTTGGGATCGATTTCGAAATCGTTCGGAGTTACCGCGGTAAGGCTGCCTGCCTTGGCTTCTTCCGTCGCAAATTCCACTCCGGTCATGGCGCGAATGAATTTTTCAACCGCCGGCAGTTTTGACTTGTCAATATTGGCGTTCACCGCGTAAGCCCAGCCGGCTCCGCCCGTAATGGCTTTCGGGTCGCCTTTGCCGCCGTCTACGGATGGGATGGCCGCAATTTTAGTGGCGTTTTTGATATCGTCGGGACTGTTGGCGTCCAGTTCGGCCAGCGCCCACGTCCCGTCAATGGACATCGCAGCCTTGCCGTTCATGTATACCTGGCGCTGCTGGGAATCGTCGATACTGTTCACATCCGAGTTGAAGGCGCCCGCTTTGGCCAAATCATTCAAGGCGGTAAGCGACGCAACAAACTCCGGATCCGTAAATTTGGCGCCGCTCTTGTCGCGGATGCTTTGATACCATTCGTCGCCGGTGTAGCGATTGCCCAGCGTACTCATGATGACCGATTCGGCGTTCCATTTCCCCTTGTTGCCAAGTTCAATCGGGGTTACGCCGGTAGCCTTAATTTTTTTCACGGCGTCAAGCAGTTCGCTCCATGTCGTCGGAAATTGGTCGACACCCGCGGCTTTCAGCAAAGTTTCGTTGTAGAAAATACACGTGTTGGTAATCTGATAAGGAATTCCGTAAATTTTATCGCCATAAGTAAAGTTGGAGAATACGCCGTCCTTGAAGCTCGCCTTCCAGTCCGGATCGTTATTCAAGAAATCGTCCAGCGGCATGACCTTTCCGTTATTTACAAAGGTTTCGGCCATTTGCCCTTTCAGCATAAAAATGTCGGGCAGTTCGTCGGCAGCGGCCAACGTCTGTACCTTGGTAGCCAAATCGGCGTTTGCGATCGTTTCTTCATCAATCGTAACGTTAGGATTCTCCTTCTGGAATTTGTCCAGAACATTGCGGAAGGCGACGCTCATTCCATCGCCGGGAGTAAACGAGTCCAGCATCGTCAGCGATACTTCGGCATCCTTGGAAGCGCCGTCATTGCCGCCGGAAGAAGCCGCTCCTTGGCCGTTATTGCTGTTATTGCTGTTGTTCCCGCCGCCGCACGCTGTTAATGCCAAACCAAGCGCAAGGGCACAGGTAAAACTTAAGATGGATTTCATGCGTTTGTTCATCTTTTCCCCTCCTGAATAACGTAATGGATATTGGATGTTTCTCGGCATGCCGGGACCCGCAAGGGATCCGTTGGCTTTATTATGCGGCGGTTCCCATCCCCGTAAAAGGCGACAAAACCATCATTGATTCCGTAAAACTACACGTTTTGCGTGCGACGGATGTTATTTTCTACGGCTGCATTCTTTGCCGTTTTGCGTCTCCATGATTTCATTGATGTTTACGTTTTCATTTTACCCGAGCCCTCTGCAACTTCGATATGAATTGAGCTCATTTCGATGTGGCTTGTCCTAATTCATTAACAGTTATAAATCGGCGTATTTCGGAAATTATCTAAGTTTATCTTCCCTTTACAAATGCCCTTAACCCGAGTAAAATTACATGTTGTCATCACCCTTAACGAGACGTGGCTCAGCTTGGTAGAGCGCTTGCTTCGGGAGCAAGAGGTCGCAGGTTCAAATCCTGTCGTCTCGATATCTTAAAATGCCAAAAACCCTTGATACATCAAGGGTTTTTTAATTTGTTATTTTTTTGAATTTCATTTTTTAATTCGATGTCTATCGAATTGGTGTCAATCTGGTGTCCTTTAGTTCACTAAAGTTTTTTGGGCTATGCATATTTACTCATACTCTCCATTATTTCTAGTGTGTGATTATTCAGAATAAAGCTGATATTCCCAAGCTATTTTAGGCTGACTTCCTCCCCTTTTAACCAACTCCGAAAAACCTCTTTATCAATCAGAAATTTTCTTCCGGATCTTACCACATGGAATTGTCCCGACTTTACCAGTGAATATGTTTGATCACGTCCAATACCTAAATATTCTTGAATATGTTCTACATAGAGAACGTCAGGATAATCAGCCAACGTCTTTTGATTTTCCAATTCCATCAACCTCCTCAATAAAATAAAAATAGACCCATGATGAATTCATCACAGGTCATATTTAAAATGACACCATTACTTTATCTAATATGTTACAGCATCCCCTGCTTTTATATCTGCCAGCTTCAAGAATTCTCCCCTTAGCCAATCAAACCACTCGCTGTCTGAGCGTTCTAAGCCAACTGTGTTCTTCGCATTTAACCGGTACTCTTTAATTTCTCCAGTCAGCCTCGCACGGAAAAGATAAAGCCACTTTGGGTCATACAAAATTGATAACTTGTCCGCCCAGCACAACTTGCTTGGTGGTTGGCCTTGAAGTCTCGCATAGTGTCGGCTATGATATAGAACCAGCTCACCATATTCCCTGCCAAGTAATTGAGTTGCAATTCTAGCTCCAAGTTCTGGATGTCGCTGTCCCTTAACCCCATCCATATTAGGAGCACTCCAATAGCCCCAATCATGAACGAAAATGCAAATGATCTCACGCCAACTTGGACGACCATATAAGCTCGTCCAAGCTCTGTATACCGTCCATGGATGCCACAAAAAATTATGAACGCCAAAGAGTAAACTCCGGCGTCCAAGCGGAAACAGTTTTTTCAAATCGACCACTCCTCTTTGGAAATGTTTCTTTTCAATTTTTACAAAAAAGGGCGAAGACGGTTTGAATCGCCATCTTCGCCCTAAAATTATAGGATATTCAGATTTAAGATCGAAATTGCTCCATATCTTTGGCCATGTGGTTAATGCGATTTGCAACAAATTGCTTACTCGTTGCTCCTTTCTGGCACAACTGGCCATATGGACTGTCTGTTGAGTAGCGATCAATTAAAAACGATCCAGCCCACTCACCAAAACTATCCTCTGTCCAGTTCTGCTCAAGGGCAAAGTCCACCACCTGAAACAGGCTCCCAACGTGAACCTTTTTCAGTACCTTCCGTTTGCTCTGATCCCAATTCCTGAATGCGGCATCCATATAGTCAATCTTTTGCTCTATCAGTTCCGTGACATGGGCTGGAACCTCATCCAAGCCGGATATGAACTTATTCAAACTTGCTCCTCCAAAGTCAATGTCCTGGTTGGAAGCTGAAGCGATAAACTGCCAAATTAATTGCTCATCCACATATCTATTGTGATCTGCTTTCGTGAAGGCAATTTTCTCGAAGAACAAACTCTTACCCAGCTCCTGTACCGTTTCACGAACCGCAGGACTTACCTTGACCCTGATCTTTTCAGTAGAAGTCAGGGGAACCGATTGATTTACCCGATAGAACATTTCTTCCACTTCTTCAAAGCTGCACTCGCGGAACTCTGTTACGGTAAAGTTGTATGTTAGGAATTCAAACTGAGTATCATCAGATAGTTCCCCATATTTCTTACCAGCAATGCATTCACCTTTAAAATCCGCTGTTCCCTTGCTCAGACGATAATCACCATCGGAAAAGAAGAAAATCGACTCCCAACGCTGCCTTCCATCTATAACCCAGATGTACCCGTCACCGTTATCCCAAATAAGAATGTTTGGAATGTAGCGATCCCGAATCGTCGAATCTACGAGATACGAGCGGCGATCGTTCTTCCACACACTGTTACGCTGGAACGGCAAATCAAAGCGAATACGGTCCCTCATATTCAAAAGGCTTTTTGTGGTGCGTTGAATACTTGATCTTTTCATGAATTGGTCCTCCCCAAAATTAAGGAGCAGAACAGTAAATATCTGCCCCGCTCCTTTTTTAAATTTCAAAAGCCTGATACACCGACTCATCTTCAAATGATGAGGCCCTGACAATTCGATCTGAGAAGCTTTGTACTCCTTGGATCGACTCACTACCAAGTAGTAAAGACAAGACCGAGAACCCCTTCTTTTCTTTTAACTCATTCCATGATCTTAAAAACTGATCACTCACATGAGATTCGCCATCTGTTACAAACACAATATCTGCTTGATTAAACCGGCTCAGCTTAATGACTTCGCTTGCGGCCTTTAGTGGCGGTTCAAATCTCGTTCCACCATCCAAGAAAAATGTTGCAAGCTGAATCATATCCTGTACAGCAATCTTCCCTCTCTCATAGATCATGGGATCAGCAGAATAAGAAGCAAACGGAATCCATGCAAAATCTCTTCTTTGCTTTCGGGAAATACTCATCAGCGCAAGAGCAAAGCCTTTTGAGATTGCATCTTGGTTTGTCATGCTTCCCGATTGATCCAAGCATAGAACAATCGGACCTTTACCAAGCTGTTCTGGCCCCTTTGTATCATACTGAAGCGTTTGGCCCTCAACATATCGGCGCAGGAAATCCATTTTGGTTAGAGGGCTGGCATAACTGCCAAGCTCCATCGGTAATAGCTGCTCTACAGCATTGCCCTGCCGGACACCATTACGGTTGATCGCATCCTTATGCTTGGAACGCTGCTTACGATTGGCGATTACTTTCATACGACCGGCCCATGTTGCAATCTCTTTCAATTTTTTATCGTGACTCAATTTTTCGGCCAAAAGCAGTTGATCCTTGAGGGGGATTTTTTTCAGCTCACTATCCCCACTTCCCGCTTTCACTCCACCTAAAAGAGACTTCACGTTTTCCTTGGCATCTATAGCTTCCTGAGCAGCTTGAGAAAGCATTTTTGATAAAGAATTCCCTTGCTGATTCAAGGCTGAGGACAAAGCCTCTGACGCCTGCTGTGAAGCACCCTGTTCTCCATTCATCAGGTTTCGTAATGCTTCCGCTAATTCCTGATCTCTCTGCGCTTGTTCCTTCACCCAGCCAAGAACTGTTTCGCTGTATTTTGTTGTACCAAGAGCAGCAGCCAGATCATCCAGACGGGTAAACTCACGAAACCCCTGATAGCCTTCATCCGTTATGACCTTTTCCATGAGTTGACGGTTCATCTCCATGTCATCAGGAACTTGCTCCAGTAATTCAGGCTTCATTTTGAATAATCCAGCCCACAAATCACCCATTAATGGCTGAAAGGAGGGGAATATCTCATTCCCCTCTTTCTCAACCTCCCGGAGCTTTTCGGACATATCCAAGAGCTGTCCGAAGCGTCTGCGATCATATGAATCTGTGTTTAAAACGGATTTCATCGGCCCCCTCATCCGCTACACTCCCAAAACTTGAGATGCAATATCATTTAGTGACTTCCGGACAAGAGCAATGGTTTGCTCAATCTCTGAACGGTTCGGATTATCCTTTTGAAGCTTTTTAAGCTCGTTGACCAAGGTCTTGAGCTTTTTTGTACTTTCTACGGCCATATCCGTGGAGTTGTTGGATTCATCGAGGTTTTTTAATATATCTGCTGCTTCGGCTTCAATTTCTTCCACGCGCGTCTTCACTGCATCTTGGGCATGATTTCGTACAATCTTCGCTACCTTATCACGCTGTTCCGGCTTCTCCCACAGGCTATGTTTAAGGATCAAGAGGTCTTCCAGTACGGCCTGATCCCTGCCTGCTAATACAGCTTTAGCACGAATCACAGAAAGAACTTGCTTAAACCGCCGATCAGAAGGTCGAATCCCCTCATCCATCAGTTCCCGTCGAATCTTACTCAGCGCATTGTAAACTTCATCTGGAATTGTTACCGTGTCGCTAAAAAATTGAAGTTCAAACAACTCCTCAACGCTCATATCGGCCGGAGATGGGGATGAACCTTTGAGCATAGAAACAAAGGATTGGTCTTCACCGATATAATCCACTTCATAACGAAGCAGGAACCGGTCAAACAATGCTTCTAAGCCCTCTCCTTCCTCGGGATATTCATTAGAAGAGCCGATTAAGCACATTAAAGGTGCCTGTGCCGGTATTCCATCGTTGTAGAAAATCCGTTCATTGATGAGCGTCAGCAAAGCATTCAATATCGCACTGTTAGCCTTGAAAATCTCATCTAGGAATGAAGTATGAGCTTCTGGCAGCTTACCAGCCGTATTCCTTTTATAAACGCCTTGTTCCAGCTCTTTGAGAGATACAGGGCCGAACAGTTCCTCCGGCGTGCTGAAGCGTGTCAGCAACCATTGAAAATAATTGGCTCCTGTAATCCGCTTGGTTAGATCACTAACAAGAGCGCTTTTTCCCGTTCCTGGTGGGCCAATCAAAAGAGCATGCTGCCGGGCGACCATTGCCACCATCAGCCCCTCAATGACTTCATCACGCTCTGAATATTGATTCGATAACGCTTGTTTAATATCCATGATTTTCAAAATAATCCCTCCACTTTTAGTGAAATAAAAAAGAGCTGAAGCTTCCTCTTTTGGAAGCCATCAGCTCTTCATTTTTATTTTGTGTTACACTTTAGTTTGGAAATGCGCCCTCTTGATCCAAGGTTTCCAACAGTTTACGCTCATGATCTGCGGCTTCCTTCGGATCTACTGAACGGATGCCCAGCTCTATCTTCACCTTGTTAAAATACGATTCGGGAATCCGGTCGTAATCAATAATAACGGAAGGTTTAACAGCATCCGGGATCTGTTCGGTAATGCTTTCAACCACTGCGGCAGAATGCAAAGGGTAATGTTCTTCCCCATCAATCACTTCGTAAGGAAAGTTTTGGGTTTTGACATTGTTAATCAACATGTCTTTTTTTCCTTTCATCTTCATTTTCACCGCCCGTTTTAAGATGTAGTTATTATACACCAAACCGGGGGATAAAGCATTTCATCAGGTTATTGCACATGCCGTCCATGTTCAGAATGCATGACCGTCACCACCGTAAATACAATGCCATGCTTTTTTCTTTTCATCGCTAATCCAACCGCAATCGTACGATGATCAAATTCCCCAACCACCGTCAGAACAGGATCGATATTGGTAAAAGGATGTTCGCCAAACGGATATTTCTTAACTTCGTGCATTTCTTTAGGATCATGATGATAAAGAACAGCTTCCACAGCTTTTTTGGTGATTTCTCGCTCTTCCATCCGTTCCCCAGCATGAAGGCTATACCGTACCTTATTGGAATTGATGTGGTCCTGCAACACCTGTCTAATCAAAGACCAGTGCTGCAAAAAGGCTTGTCCTTCCATAATATTATCCTTTCCGTTATCTTCCGATAACAAATCCTGTTTTAATCAGCCATGTTTGCCAGAGCCACCGCAACTTTTTCACGAATAAGTCCAACGTAAGCCTCCATCTCATACAAATCACCGGTGACGATGGCTTCATAATCCTTGTAATTGGAGACAACACTTTTTGCATCTTCCAGAATAGCTTTAAGCTCATTTTTTTTGAGTTGATTAGCTACACCATTTTCACAGGCTTGAAGTGTTCCGCGCAGATGGTCCAAAAGTTTCCTAGTAACCATGTGTTTCATATCCGTGGTGTTCATGACAGGAACCTTCTCAGCCTCGCCCTTTTCCAAAGACGTGACAAACCGGACTAATCCATCCAGGTTACCCTCAAACTGCGCCGGCACAAAATATACGCCTCCAGACGGCCTCACTGGCGTTGGAGACATACTCTTCAGGACGTTAGTGATCAGGGTTCGAAGTGTAGTGGAACCATAGTTATTCCGATAAATATCAAACTGTAACGCAGCGTTATTAGTCAGTTGCTGCGCCATCGCCGATATATAACTGACCTCTACCTTTTCCGTTTTTCGGTCCAATACCAATGCACCCGCATCAGAAACATAATTTAATCTGCGTCCTTTTGTATCCTTGGTTTCACAAACAAGATTCCGCTGCACAAAAGCGCTGGTAGATGCCACTTCACGAAACATGTAATTTTCATACACGCCCGGCGACATTTCCCGTTTGAACTTTTCACTTGTTGCTCGTCTGAATGCGTCCGGAAGCCGAATATCTTTCGGCATCCATCCAGCACCCAACCCGGAATCAACAAGCTTTTGTTTAAGCTCATTAGGTGTAATTAGCATCCCTGCCAACGAACTCCAGGTCAAAAAACCAATGGCATTTCCCTGAGTCAACGGAACGACAACAGCATTCTTGAGAATCGAATTCATTAGAAAGCCTCCTCATTTTTTAAAATATAAAAAAGCCAATTCCTTAAACATGCGAGGAATTAGCCTTTAAATAAAATCTTCAAATTCATAATTTAGTCAATTACACTCGGAGCAGTTTAGCTTTTATACCCACAATCTGACTTTCTTTCATTTTTTGCGTCAAAGAAGTCATGTCGGAAATAAGCTGATTTCTTCCTTCTTCTCTTTCCTTGATGTCATCCAGCAAATCATGCGCAAAATCCATAACCTGTTGAACACTCTGCCAAAAAGGTTGACCTTTCAGCAAGTGAACATTGGTCTCAAACTCGTCGCTTTCATTTTTGAAAAGGAAGTTTTTCTTGGTCATGTCGAATCTGACCGTATCACTTATTTTAACCTCTTGATCGGAGGTTCCCCATACTTCTTCAGCAACATAAAAAACGATCTCAACCATCATTTGAAGGAAATCCTCCGCATTTTTATGTCGCTTTTTTTCTTCCTGCAAAAATCCTCCCATTGCTTCATGGATTGTACCTTTCGTAATCTTTCCGTTAAATAAGTTGAACATTTTCAAATCATCCTCTCATTATTTTAAAATGCAAAAAAGCCGACCTCTACATAGAATGATCCATGCAAAAATCGGCTTTTAAATCACATTATCAACATTAACAGGCACATGCTCGTGCGATGAGATTTTTATCGGAGCCTTTCGGTACTCTTCTTCCCTTATTCTCGGCATTGGAGACTTCGGGCAAACTTACTTTATCCTACTTTTTCCTCACTTGTAACCAAGCTCGTAGGAGAGGTCTTGCATTACTTCACCAATAAGGTGCTCTTATCTCCGGCAAAATGGGAGTATAGAGATCAAGATTATTTACAGGAATATTATAGCATTAGGCTTACAAAAATACAATCATACGTTCGCAATTTTTTTGTGCAAATGTCGTTCAGTCTTTTTTTGAATCAGCCTTAAGTTTCCTCTCAAATAAAAAAAAGAGACCATTTCATCAATGTAGATAATTCATTTTTTCGTGACGCCTATTAATCCCTATTCAGGGAATAAAACTCCTTCAACATAATATTATTATCCGAACGTTTCTCTTTCGCCAATGCTTTAGCCTCTTCGACTGTTGAAGCCAATCCCATCTCGATTAAAAGAGCGATAACAATGGTTCCAGTCCGATTACGGTCACCTACACAGTGGAAATACACGATTTTCTACGGCTGCTTTCACCGCCAAAAGAATTTTGTCTATTTTGTATCAGAAAACATTAATATAAATGAAACGTAAATTACGACGATAAATCTTTAAGTTCCTTTTTCAGCCTTTCACTCTCAACCATCAATTCAAAGTATTCGGAATGAAGACCCCAATCAGACTCAGTTTGTCTAGAATATATAACCAAACTTTCATTAGTTTTTTTCCCAAATATAAATGATCCTACATTCATGGGAATAATCATAAACATGCGTAGCAATGATGGCATATTATAACCTCCTGTTTATAAAGCTTCTATTATTATTCTCTTTATTAAAAATTGTTTGCATAAAAAAACTTGTCGAAGATGAGTCAATCTAATAGATGATATTACTTTAAAAATTCTATTAACTTCTTTATTCCTTTCTCAAATGACCTAAGTTCTCTTTCATTAAGTTCATCTCGAATCCATTTATCAAACCGTAAAACATAAAACTCTTCGTAGGCAAAATAAGCTGATTTCCCTTTATCGGTTAATACGACATTTACTTTTCTTGAACCTCTAACAAGCGAGCGCTGTACCAATCCTTTGTTTTCCATTCGCTCAACGATTTGTGTAATGGCCCCATTGGTTACGTCAAGAGTGGCTGCCAACTGGCCCATGATAGTTCCTTTATGAATACCAATTGTTTGAATTACATGGATTTCGCTGGGAGTAAATGAGCCAACCGAGCCTAGATTTCTCGATTGTCGTTCACGTAACCTAATTTGGTGCAGTAGCCGTGTAAATATAAGACTAGTCACCGTACTAGAGAGTCCTTTCTCCAATGCAATAGAATCTAAGCTTTTGCTCATTTCCTCACTCCTTTGGTGTTTTTAAATCTTACATAGAAGGTTTTTTCATTTTCTAAATTTTACTTTCTAGCAATAGATTACTAAAAATAACTTAGATTACACTGAGACTATCCTTAGAATTTGATAAGAATATAATTTTGAAACAAATAATAATGCTCCCTTCGAGATATCGATGGAGCATTATTGGTTTCCATTTTTAATTTTAGGTAAACACACTTTGAAAATGCTTCCTTGGCCTGGAGTGCTTGTCACCACAATAGATCCATCGTGGAGGTCAACAATACTCTTTGCAAGTGCTAATCCCAGGCCAGTACCTTCGGATGCGTGCATTCTTGCAGATTTACTACGATAAAAACGTTCAAAAATATTTGGCATATCATTTGGTTCGATTCCAATACCCGTATCGGAAACTTGTATGCCACAATATTCCGAGTTATAAAATGTCGATAATATAATCAAGCCGCTTTCTGGTGTATATCTTATTGCATTTTCAAGTAATATGAGTACCAGTTGTTTAAGTAAATCTTCATTCCCCCAGGTCATAACTGTAGGATGATATTTAATAACAATTTCCGTTTCAAGACTGAAGGTTGGAATTCTAGGTTCTATATCCTTCAAGATATTGGATAAATCAACGACTCCTTTTTGAATCTCATTTCCAGCATCTGCCCTTGCAAGAGATAACAAGTCTCCTACTAGTTTCGACATCCGTTTGGCTTCTTTGGATGCGTCGTTCAAGATCTCAGCTTTTTCTTCGGAAGGAATATTACCGTTCTTCTGTAAGATATCCAAATTTCCACGTATTGTTGTCAAGGGAGCCCTAAGCTCATGAGATGCATAAGAAATAAATCTACGTTGGCTGACAAACGCTCTCTCTAAACTATCTAACATTTCATTAAAAGTCTCCGCAAGTTGACCAAGTTCATCTTTGGCTCCTGAATATACAACCCTTTGATTAAAGCTTTGTGATATTGTTATAGCTTGTGCCGTTTGGTTGATGATTTCTACTCCTTTCAATGACTTACGTGACATAAACCAACTGGCGATGGCTGCTAGAAACAGTCCTGTAAAAGTTATACCAAAGATCATCCAGCCTAAACGTACCAAGGAGGCATCAATTTGCTGTAAAGAAACCTCCGATTGTATATAACCAATTGTTTTTTGTCCAAATCGAATCGGTGTCACCATCACACGAAAACGAATATTTTTTTTAGGATCCGTGTAAGTTTGCAAATTGCTTTGCATCTTATTAAACTCGGTGATTTGAGTATCTGGAGCTTGATAAGAATTGGTGCTCTTTGCAATACTCTCCCCCATCAAATCCCTGACGATCACATAAACTCCATTTAAAGAAAACTCCTCGAAAGAAAGATTCGATTTGGTTAATGGAATTCCTTTTAATAAACTTTTCTCAAGTTCCTCCCTTATATGCAAGGATACACTCTTAAGTAATCGGTCTTGGTCTCGATAATATGAGACTTGATGCATAAAAAAAATCGATGATGTAATCCCAACCAACAACAATCCAAAAATTAAAGTACTCCAAAGAGTTAATCGCATACGTATTGGCATCGTACTAATCCCTCAAAACGTAACCGGCGCCTCTAACTGTATGAATTAGGCGAGGTTCCCCTTGCAATTCCAGTTTATTTCTTAAATAACCTACATAAACCTCCAATACATTTGACTCCCCTCGAAAATCGAATCCCCATACTCTTTCCATAAGAAGATCCCTAGTCAAAACTTGCTTAGGATGTTTCATAAAAAAGCAAAGTAGATTAAACTCGGTTGTCGAGAATTCAATCATTCGTTTTCCCCGAAATACCTCGCGCGTTGAAAAATTAAGTGTAAGGTCCGAAAAGGTAAGTTTTTCATCTTCTTTCTTTTGATGATCAAGACGTCGTAATAATGCTTTAACCCTTGCAACTAACTCTTCGAATGCAAATGGTTTTACCAAGTAATCATCAGCACCTGTTTCAAGGCCATTGACACGATCTGCAATGGAATCCATACCAGTAACCATAAGTATTGGTATGTTCACTTCTTTTCTTAACCTTTTACAAACTTCCAAGCCATCAAGGTCAGGCATCATGACATCAAGAACGATTAGATCAGGCTCATTCTCTAGCACATAATTTAGTCCTTCTCTTCCACCGTTCGCAACGGTTACCTCAAACCCTTCGTATGTTAATCCCCTTCGAATCATTGTAGATATTGTCTTGTCATCATCTATTATTAAAATTTTGGCACTCAATTAATTCCCACCTCTCAACTACCCATTAACCTTTGACTTTATTTATTGTAGTCCTAAGGGCTTTATTTATACTTTCCCATTGTATCTCGAACAACCATAGTCCCTTGATACTTTCCCATTTGACTAGTGAACAAGTAGCGCCCTTTATCTTTAGGAAACAGTTCGACAATTGTCTTTTGTCCGTATGGCAACAGTATACTTTTATGATAATGGGGGAATATTACAAGATCTGAATAAGCCGTTCTTTCCTCCCTGACAAATTCTATGCGTACAGGTTTACCACGTTGTACAGTTATCGTACTTGGTCTGTATCTTCCATTGACGCGAATCTTGACTTTTTGATAACCTGATGAGTCGAATGTAATTTGACTTGTTTTATTTTTCTTAATAAAAAGCCCGATAGTCACTACAAGAAATAATATCATTAATAAGATACCTCCCCATTGATAAATTCTCATGGAGCTCCCCGCTTTCAAGGATTTCATCTTTCAAATAGTTCACTACATATTCTTATTTCCGAATTATAATCAATGAAAATTAGATTATTATGAGATAAATTTAAGAACTTCATAAGAAATGTCTCACTTCCAAATCAATCTAATTTACTGAAATAAAAAACAAGCACTCAATTGAGTGCTTGTGGAGAATTAATTATCGGATATATCCCACTAAAGATTTAATTTACCTTGTATCCGGTCTTATTAATTGCTTCTTTAATTTCATTTAGAGTCACTTTACTTTCATCAAAATCAACAGAAACGGATTTAGATACCAAATCAACTTCTCCAAATGCCCCCACACTCTGTACTGATGCCTCAACCTTTTTAGCGCAACCTCCACAATGCATACCTTCAACGATTAGATTTGCTTTCATCTTAAATTACCTCCGAATGAATTTTAGTTTTTAACTCCGTATCACAGTTTTACCCTTTGAAGACGAAGTGAATTAAGCACGACGGATACAGAACTAAACGCCATCGCCGCCCCTGCAAGCCATGGGGCCAGGAAACCTAGAGCCGCAATCGGAATTCCCAAAGAGTTATAAGCCAACGCCCAAAAGAAGTTTTGTCTAATGTTGCTCATGGTTTTACGGCTCATAAAGATTGCATCTGGAATGCTGTTTAGATCTCCCCGCATTAAGGTGACATCTGCTGCTTCCATGGCCACGTCGGTACCTGTCCCAATTGCCATACCAATGTCCGCAGTTGCAAGAGCGGGAGCATCATTAATACCGTCACCAACCATCGCTACTTTTTTGCCTTGAGCTTGAAGCTTCTTAACTTCTTCAGCTTTACCTTCAGGTAAAACCTCCGCCAAAACATGTTCAATGCCTACTTCTTTGGCAATAGCGTTAGCCGTTCTTAGGTTGTCCCCTGTAATCATAACAACTTCTATACCAAGTTGTTTCAATCGAGAGACAGCTGCTTTTGATGTTTCTTTAATTGTATCGGCAACCGCTACGAGTCCGGCATAGGTACCGTTCATAGCAACCAACATTGCCGTTTTGCCACCCGTCTCAAGATCCTCCATTTTGGAAACTGCCTCAGTATAAACGATGCTACGAGAAGAAAGAAGTTTTCGAGTCCCAACCAGTAATTCTTGCCCATCTACAACAGCACGAATTCCATGGCCGGGTATGGCTTCAAATTGTTCAGTTTCCGGGATGTTGATCCCTCTAGATATGGCTCCATTCACGATTGCTTCTGCAAGCGGATGCTCCGACTTTTTCTCAGCAGCCGCAACCAAACGCAAAAGCTCATTTTCGTTTAATGCGTTTGTGATCACATCCGTAAGCTCAGGTTTCCCTTTGGTAAGAGTCCCCGTTTTATCCAGAATTATTGCATTAATCTTATGTGTCGACTCTAAATGCTCACCTCCCTTAAATAGTATTCCTGCCTCAGCAGCCCGTCCGGAACCAGCCATGATCGAAGTTGGCGTTGCTAATCCGAGTGCACAAGGGCATGCTATTACAAGAACGGCAATTAATTTTTCCAACGCCTCGGCAAAATCACCTGGTGCTACAAAGAAATACCATATTAGAAACGTTACTACAGCAATGGCAATAACGATCGGGACAAACACGCCCGATATACGATCTGCCACTCTTTGAATAGGAGCCTTCGTACCTTGGGCTTCTTCGACTACTTTTATAATTTGAGCCAAGGCAGTTTCCTTTCCAACTTTCGTAGCTTTAATTTTGAGAGAACCATTTTTATTGATTGTGGCTCCAATAACATCTTCACCAGGATTTTTTTCGACCGGGATACTTTCACCCGTAATCATGGACTCATCAATCGATGAAGTGCCATCCACAACTACGCCATCAACCGGTATCTTTTCACCTGGCTTGACCAAGATCAAGTCACCGACAATGACTTGTTCTACCGGCACCGACACTTCCTGGCCGTCACGAATAACCATAGCCGTTTTAGCCTGTAACCCCATTAATGTTTTTATCGCTTCAGAAGTACGTCCTTTTGCAAGCATTTCAAACAATTTACCTAAGATTACCAAAGTGATGAGGACTGAACTCGTTTCAAAATAAAGCTCAGCAGCCCCGTGATGACCCCCCATAAATTCCCACTCAAATGTCTTATATACACTATAGAAATAGGCTGCGGATGTACCAAGAGCAATCAGGACGTCCATATTTGCACTTTTGTTTCTAAGAGCTTTGTAAGCTCCCGTATAAAATTCTTTACCAATCCAAAATTGCACTGGAGCGGCTAGCACCAATTGAATCCAAGGATTCAATAGAAATTCAGGAATCCACATGGATGAGGTCCATTTGAAGTGTGCTATCATTGCCCAAAGTAATGGTAAGGAAAGTGCTGCGGATATAATCAACTTCATTTTCTGTTTTCGGATAGTCTTAGCTCTGTGGTCCTCTTGCTTCGACTCGCTTTTCGGTGTGGCTTGATAGCCCAACTTCTTAACCCTTTGAATCATATCCTCTACAGTAACCTCTGAAGGAGTGTATTCCACGTGAGCCGATTCCATAGCCAAATTCACATTAGCCATTGTTACTCCTGGAAGTTTGGAGAGCCCTTTCTCAATTCGTGTAGCACATGCGGCGCATGTCATTCCTCCAATTTGAAAATCCGCCGAAGACTTTACCGTTCCGTATCCAAGATCAGAAATTTTCTTCTCAAAGGCTTCGATGTTGGTTTTATCCGAATCAAAATGAACTGTTGCTTTTTCTAAAGCCAAGTTGACATTAGCTGACTCAACGCCGTTCACTTTTGTTAATCCTTTTTCTATCCTTGTAGCACAAGCAGCGCATGTCATACCTGAGATTTGCAAAGATACTTGTTTGCTTGCCATGGTCTATCCACCTCGTTTAATTTCATTAATTTCTTTAATCAAAATATACCCTACAGGGGTACCCTATGTCAACACTTATTTTTGTTTGTGAAGAGCTTTTCTTAGTTTGTCCACTTGTAAAAAAGAAACTCTACAGAGAAGTGTCTTAAGTTTTCAGTCATAAAAGAAAATTGCTTTAATGCAACCATTTGTTCAAATGGTTTAGAAAAAGGGGGAATTAAAATCAACAAAAAAAGAGCCCATTTTAGGGCTCCTTTCAAATTATTACGTTATCTCATCAACTTGTTGACTGTTACCATAAGTTCCTTTAATACTTCTGTATCCCCTTCTTGAATACGATCAATAACACAACTCTTCATATGGTGCTCCAAAAGCAATTTTGAAACGCCATTTAAAGCGGATTGTACCGAGGCTATTTGGTTTAGTACATTATCACAATAAGTATCCCGTTCAATCATTCCTTTTATTCCTCTAATCTGACCTTCAATTCGATTCAAGCGGTTAGATAGATCGTTTTTTGTAGCCTCTGAATGATGGCTCTTGCGATCTGTAGTTGAACAGCAATCCACTTTATCGCTTTCCGTTGCTTGATTCACGATTTCAGTCGTCAAGTTCATGTTACCACCTCCACTTATATAAACAATATACTCCCACCCCCTATGTTTTGCAATTGCAAAAATAAAATGCATATAAAAAATAAACAAGCCATATTCATTAATATATAATATAGGTATGGGGGGTATAAATATTGATCGTTTTACCAATCATTGCTTTGTTCTTTCTTCTAACTGCATGGGTTTATTGTTTTATTTTATCTTTCCGAACACAATTGAGTAATATGGCTGGCATGATGGCGGCAATGGCAACAGGAATGTCAGTTGGTTTGGGGATGGGCAGCCTCCTAACCATAATAATTTCAGGCGACTTTTTTACAACGACTTGGCTTAGCATGTTATTAGGTGGCCTTACCGGCACATTCATCGGATGGCCCAAAGGCCTTATGGCAGTGATAGATGGATTATTGTCTGGAGTTATGGCCGGAATGATGGGAACAATGCTTCTGGTAATGATACCCGATTCTTCAATTCAAACCATGTTGAATATTATTTCTTTGTTTACAATCGCAATCCTGTTCATGGTCTATATACTGCTGCACGGTGAAATCGCTCCTAGAGATTTATATAAAAAATCATTCCTTCTATCCAACCCACTTTGGATGTTTATAACAATTTGTTTTTTTCTAGCGGGAAATCTGTTTATCAAGTAAATTCGAAATTAAAAATAACCCCCAAAACCCGAATGAACGAATTTTGGGGCTTTGTAATTATGCTGCCATTTTACGGCATGCTTCAGCACATTTAAAGCATGCTTCAGCACATTGTTGGCAATGTTCTGAACCATGACTTTTGCATTCGTTTCCACATTCTTCACAAACGTCTGCGCAGATCTTACAAACCTGTTTCGCATAAGTACTGTTCATGGACATCGCTGTCGCAGCGAAAGTGCAAATATCAGCACATTCTCGATCCAATTGTATACATTTTTTCATCATCCCTACATTCTCTTCTTCCAAACAAGATGTGTAACAATGGTTGCATGCCACCATACAGCGAAGGCATTCATCGATGCAATGTTGAAACTGCTCATGAGACATCTGTGCTCAATCCTTTCTTTGGGTTAGTTGAAATAACATAAAGTATTATGTTCCCATATAATCAATAAAATTCAATTTGCACAGGATAATCGTTCTGAGTACCACATCATTTCCACAGAGAAAACACATACATTTTAGATAAAATAATAAAGACATTATTCTGGGGATGACAGCAAATGAACGATAGGCTTAAAAAAGGTGACTTGATATTAATTTTATGTATTGTTTTAGTGGCGTTCTTTTTAATGGGAGCCAAATGGCTAAAAAATAATTCTGTGAATGAATCGAATGAGGATTATTATGCAACAATTAGAGTGGATAATCAGGTCTTCAAGAAAGTGAAACTAACCGATGAACCCCAAGTTATCGAGGTTAGAACAAAACTAGGTTACGATATCCTGAAGATCCATGACAAAGGAATCGAAGTAATTGAGTCCGATTGCCCACAGAAGATTTGCTTTACTTTTGGGAAGATATCTAAACCAAATGAAGCTATAATTTGTTTGCCACTACGAATGTTCGTTGAAATTAGCAAATCAGAAAAACCAAATGATGAAAATGAGGTCGATGCCTATGTTCAATAAGCAAACCTTGTGAAATAGTAAAAATGATTTTGCTGCTCGCCTTATGAATTTCATGAACTGGGATACGACAACAAAAGTTCGATTCATTACGCTTGAAACAAAAACCAAAGTAAAAATAAGCTTTCTTAAAAAGAAGCTCATCTTTTATTTTGGTTTTTTAGTAAGAATGGTTATACGGTTAAAAATGTTAAGCATATTTTTGGGCTCAAAAATTTTATTTTTGTCTTTGATCGCATGATATTCAAGGCTGCTATGTCACTATTAGTAATACCGAATACAGAGTTTACTTAACAGTCCACTTTTTACTCATGGTTAAACTCCTAACTATGGTGGAAAGCAACCGCTCGTTGTGTTCTATATTGAGGCCTGCATTCTCAATGTTTTCTAATGTCTTTCGATTAATATTAGCTCCAGAGATTCGTACTGTTAATGGATTAAATAAATCCATGACAGCCCCCACAAACGGATTATCACTGCGCATGTGCTCCAATAAACGGATTTGACCTTCCGGCTTACATACGCGAGCTATTTCCTTCAGTCCTTGAACAGGATCCGGAACAGAACAAAAAACACAAGTGGCAATTACATAATCGAAGGTGTTGTCTGCAAAATCCAAGTGTTGTAAATCCATTTCAAATAAATTAACCTTCATTTTAAGTTCGGAAGCACGTACCTTTGCATAGTTCAGCATCTTCGGACTAAAATCGATGCCCGTTAATGAAAGAGATGAAGGATAATAAGAAAGATTAGCTCCTGTACCAATCCCAACCTCTAAAATGTTACCGCTTAATCCCGATAACAAATTCCTCCTCCAAGTTTTCATCATCTTGCTGTCTATTTTATGAAACAAAGGAGCTACACGGTTGTATCGCTTTTTTATTATTTCTGTTTTTGATTCATTCAAGGCTATAACCTCATCTTATGGATTTTGTTTTTAGGGTTTGTTCCTTTGCAAAAGCCAATATATAAAACCGATAATCCCAGTTAACACAATCATCAATAAACAAGCGCGTCCGATCGAAAGCCCCGTTTGAAGAAAAGATGTGCCGCGGAATGAGAAGGCTGATATAAATAAACATGACAATCCCATAGCTATAAGAAAAATAACAATAAGCCAATCCGCCCTCTTCATATTAGTTCCTCCCGGTATCAAGCACAAATCGGATCTCAAATCGAGTCCCTAGGCCTAATTTGCTGGAAACAAGGAGTTCGCCGTTTTGCAACTCCACCAGCTTTTTGGCAATCGGTAAACCAAGCCCTGTTCCGCCATGCTGCCTGGATCGGGATTTCTCCACTCGGTAAAAGCGTTCAAAGATATATGGGAGCTCCTCTTCCGGAATTCCAATACCGGTATCTTCCACCGCTAAATAAACATAGGAGTTGTTTTGGTATAATTCAACGGTAATGCTCCCCTTCTCCGTATAACGAACGGCATTTTCTAATAAGATTAGAAGAACTTGTTCCATCCGCAAACCATCTCCAAAAATCAGCGGATTATTCTTATTGATCTTTGTCTGAAGAGACAGGTTTTTCGTATCTGCTTTTAGTTTGATCTTATGCACCGCATTGTCCGCAATTTCAACTAAGTCAATCCACTCCAGGGACAAGCTGATTTTGCCTTCTTCCATCTTGGCAAGATCGAATAAATCATTTACTAGGTGTTGTAAACGAATGGCTTCCTCGTGAATAATATCTAAATACTTATTCTTCTCATCCTCTGTTTCATACAAATGATTCTTAAGGACTTGGGCGTATCCTTCCAAGTAAGTAATGGGAGTTCGAAGTTCGTGAGAGATATTTGCAAAAAATTCCTGTCTGGTATCCCGGTATCTTTGAAGCTCAATGCCCAGGTGATTAATGGAATCCGACAGAATACCAATTTCATCATTCCGTTTTATCGTTAATCGGGTTTCTAATTCCCCTGCGGCAATTTTTCGAGTTGCTGCTTGCATTTGCAATAATGGTCGAGAAAGGATTTGGGCAATGATCCAAGTGATTCCTATAGCGATTAAAAATGCCCCTATTCCAGACAACATCAGCACGCTACGAACGGCAGAAATGGATTCATCCATGTGTTGTGTTGAAGAAAGGACATAAACCGCTGCTTTAATATTTACTCCTGTTGCATCCATAATAGGTCTAGCTGCAATGAAATAACGATCTCCTTTGGGATCGGTATATTCAGTATCCAGAGATTTCCCGGAAAAAAGAAGCTGCAAATCCCTTGATTTAATAAATGTACGATCAGATAACTCAAGGGATCCCGAGTTGGCCAAGATGCTTCCTTTTTCCGAAACTAATATAATGCTGACATTTGAAAAATCAGCAAATTTGAGTAGTGTCTCTTCGGATAATATCTCAGGTGATTCGCTCATCGCTGTGAAATGAGTCGTTAGTTCATTGACCTCCGTTCTCAAATCCGAGTTATAGAAGTTCGTGAACATCCGATCAATGGTAAGGCCCAGTGAAAGAATTACAACGACAAAAGCGAAAAGAATCATCGAACCAAGCTTTAAACCAATCTTATTCCTTATCATTAGAAAAACCTGCTCCGTTAAATTTATAGCCCACTCCCCAGACCGTTTGAATCGGGTTATAACCGAGCCCAGCCTTCTGCACCTTTTCCCGGATGTTCTTGATATGGGTGTCTACGACGCGAGATTCTCCCTCATACTCATCTCCCCAGATTAAATTGACCAATTCTTCTCTGCTGAACGCACGTTGGCCATTTTTAGCAAGAGTGATGAATAAATCAAATTCTTTGGGCGTGAATTCAACAGAATGATCATGGATCATTACCTCTCTTCCCTCTGCTAGTATCCTTAGATGAGAAAACTCTAAAGCGGGTTCTTTTTGTCTTATGGACTGAGTAATCGTCGAACGACGAATTAAGGAATAGATCCGAGCAAGTAACTCCTCAGGTTCAAATGGCTTTGTCAAATAATCATCTGCGCCAATTCCAAGTCCAAAAATTTTGTCTTTTGTTTCTGAACGCGCCGTAAGCATCAAAATGGCAACATTATCACTCTCACGAATCTTTTTGCATACTTGCCACCCGTCCATATCCGGTAACATAAGGTCAAGCAGAATAATGTCGAAAATATGGTTGGCCGCCATTTCCAGAGCTTCGTTTCCATTGGTAGCCTCTTTAACCTCGAATCCCTCTCGAGTTAAATAAATCCGTAAAAGATTTCGCATATTCCATTCATCATCTACAATAAGCACTTGAAGTTTTGACATGCCGTCACCTACCTTTACCGACTTAACGTTGACTTATTTTTGCATGCTTACTGCCTCTTGGTTTCGTATGAAAAACCAAACCAATAAAGCTGTCGAGATCAGTAACATGACAATACTTGTCCATTGCCCGGCAGTCCACCCCAAGGCATATCGCGGTGAATCTCCTCGCAAGAATTCCAGCGAAAAACGAACAAAAGCGTACATGATATTATAACTTAAGAACAGCCCACCAACGGGAAGCTTAATATTCTTCATGGCTATGAGAACTCCAAATACGATAAGATCAAGCTGTCCCTCCCAAACTTCGGCCGGCCACAAAGGGGTGGAGCCGTATCGCTCAAAAGCAATTGTACCTTCAGGATACACAATTCCAAATCCTGTTCCCGTTGGAGCCCCGAATGCATCTCCGTTTAGGAAACAGGCAATCCTCCCTACAGCCTGCCCTAATATGATGGCAGGGGCTAAGATGTCTGCGAGCTCCCAAAACGAAATTTTATTTTTCCAGGTATATACAGCCGTGGTCAAGATACCACCGACCAATGCTCCCAGAATGGAAATTCCTCCATTCCAAATCGCAAAAATTTCGGATATATGATTCGAGTAGTATCCCCATTGAAAGAAAAATACATGCCATATTCTTGCTCCAATAATGGCACCAACAAGCACATAAAACAACAGATTAAAGATATGCTTTTGATATTGGGTACCCCGAGCTAAATAATATGCAACACCAACTGCAATTAAAATGGCTAAACCCACCACTACGCCATAGGATCTAAGGGAAAACCCTCCAATTTCAAATAAAATTACTCTCAAGTGAACTATCCCCTTATTTTTTATGGAGTCACAAATCAAAATAAAGTTTATTTTGCCTTACGACCGCGTTATATCAAATTTGTTTATTTGTATTTTTATATTTATCCCCAAAAAATATAGTGAGTGAGCTCACTATATTTCCAGATTCACTTACTCGCTCCAGGATAATGAAACATTGTCACCATTTGGCCCCTTGATGTTCATTTGTGCCTGGGCTCCTACCTCAGTTTTGGGAAACCAAGCCATATACAGCGGGTGGTGCGAGTCATTACTTACGGAAATCATCCGAGAAGGAGAAACATTTTTACCATCTGAGTCTTGCATGCTAATCATCTTCTCATTTAGTAAATTAGAAATATCTCCAGAATGAGCGGTCAATGAAATTCCAAATACATCATTCTTTTGAAAATCATCCGCTTTTAAATCCGCTAAAGAAGGATCACTGCCTAGGTCAGTTACTTGTAACTTTTGAACTGTGAGTTGTGCCGGTCCAAGAGTCCCGTTCTGGACAAGGGAATTCTGGTTATCGTCTGCAACCGTTAAATCTGTGGATTGGACAGGAACGATATTATCTTCTAGCGATATTTCATGCGGCTGAGATCCTACCGGTATCCTGTCTGCCACCTTTCTTTCCTCCCGGTTAATCTTTACAATATCGTTTGATTCCCGGTTTGAAACAAAGGCCCATAATCCATCAGGTGTAAAGCCTACGTGATTTGCGTAAGAACCTGTTGAAATGGTTGCCAAAACCCGAAAGGTATCCGTACTAATGACAGTCACATCATTTGATTTATTATTACTAACCCATAATTCCTTTCCATCTGGCGTAATAGTTACTCCATGCGGAGCCTCCCCTGCTTCAATATCCTTGATTACCTGCAGGGTTTTCATATCAATGACTGATACCTTATTTGATTCTACATTAGCTGTAAAAGCGTAACTAGAATCCGGCATGACTGCCACCTCATTGGGTACTTTTCCAACAGCAATTGTTTTTATAACCTTTGCCGATTTGGAGTCTACGACAGAAATCGTGTTATCGTTCACATTGGCTGTCCATATTTGGGAACCATCTGCAGTAACAGCAACATGAGCCGGACCCTCTCCCGTCTTGATCAAGGCAGTTTTTCTAAAATTAACCGTATCTACAATGGCCAATTCTCCGCCCAACTTTCCAAGCCCTGGATTGAGGGATACATACAAATTTTTGCCGTCTGGACTTATATCAATCCCATGAACACCTTCATCAAACGCGAGTTCCTTTAATTTCTTTTTGGTTTTTGTATCGATAGCAACTAGCGTTTTACCGTCAAAGCCGGTACCCGCATAGAGTACTTTTCGGTCTAAGCTTAATGCAATACCATGGGATGCTTGAGCTGTTCCCAGCTTAATTGTATCGACTGTTTTTCCCCGTTCATAATCAACTACAGAAATGGTTCCGTCTCCGGCGTTAGGCACGTAAAAAACCGAGGAAGAAGCTGCTTGCCCCTTGGGCAGTGTTACTATAATTAACAAACTGACAATGAGCAGCAAGAAAAGGAAAGCTCCCACCCATCTAAATTTATTTTTCATGAACTCATTCACCTCATGGTTTGTCGTTTGTTAATGTCGCTTCTTTCCCATCATCGGCATCAATAGCATGTGGAACAAAGGACAAATTAGTAGAAGTAAAAAAGGAATTATGTTCCCTGTAGAGCTATTTAATCCGTTAAAAAGCAATATTACCGCGAATAAAGCGATCGGCAGAACGCAGCATACTAACATCATCCAATTATGTTTTTTGGAATGGTTAGCATGCGACCCGTCAGCATGATTATTTTCGTCATGATTATGATTACCACAGCAACTCATAATAGTTCCTCCTTATAAAATCCGATTTTGAATGATTTACTTGGAAAGTCTTTGAAGTTCTTGCTTCATTTGCTCATTTTGAATTTTTAATTCATTAAGCTGTGATTGAATTGCTTGATCGTTCGAAGAATGGTCCGAATGAGAAGACCCATGACCGTGACCATGACCTTTCATTCCAAACATCATAAACACCATCATTAGTGGACAAGCCAACAACAGTAGCAAAGACCAATCCATTTATTATTCCTCCCTTATTAATCTCAAATTGCTTGATGAGTACATTGTATAAGGTGATTGTGTGGAAATCGTGTTGAAAGAGTGCGCATTCAATGAAGCTGGATATAATTTTAAAAAGAAAAAGCACAGCTCAAAGAACTGTGCTTTTCTTAATCATTTTTGATCACTTTAATGACTTCCGTGCCCTTCTCCAGATTTCGCAACAATTTCTAGCATAGAGTCAATCTCCCCTTGCGCAGCCTCACTAATTGTAGACACAGCACCTGTCAGCCAAGCATGATTGTATGGCCCTTCTGTAGGCGACTTTACAAACTTTGGTTGGACAGACATAACGAAGGACATGACGGATTCAGGCATGGAATCCTTATTAGTCCATAATAACGGAGCATGTTTTCCTAAATGAGAAAACGGCGCTGCGGCAATAGCCAAATCTGGTGAATCGCTACTTACAAAGGAGAAGTTATGCCCGGGAGTTGCGATTCCCCATCCAAAGCCGGTTTTAGGGTCTTTATACTTAGCAAATGCAACTGCATTTGCAAAAGGATCTTCACCGGAAATACGAACTGTATTACCGAATTGTTTTAGCTCATCTTCTACTTTTGAAGAAATTACAGATTTGGGTCCCAGAATATAAATATTTGCCCTCCCACCTCTTGTTTGCAACGCTTCAACGGTTTCTTTCGGAATTTCGTCTTTCATGACATACAACAATGGCTCCGGCATATGGGCGATCCAGTTGATTGCCGGCATGGTATACTCTTGTCTTTCCATCGATCCAATAATGACGGAAGATGGATTTTCCCCAGCTACTTTTGCGTAATACGCATCGATAATTTTAGCCAAAGCAGCAGGATTATCGGCAGTAAGTTTGTCCGTTTTAAATCCTAGCTTCTTTACCTGATCCTCTACTTTTTGACCGAGGTCACCTACCAAGATCACTTGGACTCCCCCGTTACTCTCCACACCTTTGGGCTGTAGTCTCTTCATTTCATTTGCGGTAGCTTCGGGTAGACCATCTTTATTTGCGAACAAAATGGGTCCATTGCTTGGATGGTGGATCAAATCGGCACTAACGACTGCATTTTGCCAGTCATCAGCAGAAGTAAGAATAATGCTTCCCGGGCGGTTATCCTCACTAGTGGCCATCCAAAGTGTTTTTGAAACCAAAACAGCAGCTTCCACAGGATCATCTGTATTAATCCGCGTCGTGTTTTTTGAGGAGATCCATGGGACCGCCACTTTTGTCTCTGAAATCGCTGCATTACTTGGAGTTTGAGAAAAACTATCCGCTTGTACTGCGTTGTTTTTTTCTGAATTCGTACATGCCGATAAAACAAGAACCACAGCAAAAAATACCATTCCAATTTGCACTGATTTCTTCATATAGCCTCCCGTAAATTGTCATTATTTAATAAGTATCATTATTAAATGAAACCTATTTTAACCAGAATTTTAATCAAAAAGAGTGTAGAAAGTATGTGGTTTCCGTGGAGTTCTCGTTTTATTATTAACTTTTTCACTTCCAAATATTACGTCTAAACAAACCCTCAAGGCATGTGTTAGTATGACGTCAGTTTCACAACAAAACAATTGGAGGGGATTCGATATGAAGAAATCTTTAGCAATTATAGTCATGTCCGTATCTTTGGTATTGAGTCTATTTGGAGTCCAAACAACTCATGCTGCAAGCAATGCTCCTGCATCAGCCCAAGCAACAGTAAGCAGTGTACGGGAAAATGTCATCTCAAAGGGAATGAAATATATAGGGACTCCTTACGAGTTTGGATCCAGTAGAAGTAATACCAAAACATTTGACTGTTCCGACTTTGTAAGACAAGCCTACCTGGAAGGGGCAGGAATTAAGCTGCCTGCGGACTCAAGAACTCAAGGCGCATATATCAAGAAAAACGGAACGTATACGACGAATTGGAAAAATCTAAAACGGGGAGATATTATGTTCTTTATGTCTTACCGGGGTAACAAAGCCTCAGACTATCAAGGAATCAATAAAAGTACTGCCCGTATTACCCATGACGGGATTTACCTTGGAAACGGAAAGATTCTACAAACTTATTCCAAAGAATCGGGGGGCGTTCGAATCGATAGTATTGAGGGTACACAATGGGAAAAACGCTTTCTCTTTGGAGGAAGTGTCCTGAAATAGAACAAACGAGCCAGTGTGAAATAATCACACTGGCTCATTTTCTTTTGAACTATACTTGGAATTGGTTAACCGCATTTTTCAATTTTTCAATAGTTTCTAGCATTTGGGATGAGGTTTCGGATATATCCTCTGTTCCATCTACTTGCGAATGGCTGGCATTCTTAATGAATTGAACATTTTTCACTGTTTCATCAGCGATTAAAGTAACCGTCTGAAATGAGGTGGCGATTTCTTCAGTTCCTGCAGATATTTCCTGAGTTAGGGCTGATACTTCCTGGTTTTGATGAGTTACAACTCTAGCAAAATTGACTATGTTACTAAATGCATGATCTGCTTCTTGTAAGACTTTCATCCCTCGATCAAGCTGTTCGAGTCCTATTTTTACCATCTCGGTAGCGCCATTTGTTTTATGTTGAACAGTACCAATTAATGAACGAATATCATTTGAGGAACTCTCAGATTGTTCAGCCAGCTTTTTCACTTCATCGGCAACTACTGTAAATCCTCTACCTTCCTCTCCTGCTCGAGCTGCCTCAATTGCGGCATTTAATGCCAAGAGGTGAGTTTGTGATGCAATTTCGGTAATCATGCCTGCAATAATACTAACGTTGTCAGACATATGGTACAACTCATTAATGCTTTCCGCCATTAATCGAGTCGTTTCATTAAGCTGATTGATTTCCTCAACTGCTGTTTGAATTGACTGATTTCCCCGGTCTGCTTGTTCCAACATTTCGGTTGAGGTTAATGCGACAATAGATGTTGTTTTAGCGATGTGCTGAATATTATTTGAAATATCTTCTAAAGCATTAGCACTGTCATTCATTCCTTGTGCCTGCTTTAACGCTCCTGTTTCGACTTGTATGATATTTGAATTCACATTTAATGCCGTCTCTGCAATTTGTTTCGTTTTCTCATCAACTGATAACGAAGAATGGTGAACACCTGTAGAAACTTCCTTGACGGAATACACCAATTCTTTAAGCCCTTGCACCATCTGGTTCACGCTTTTAGCGAGACTACCAAGTTCATCCTTTGTCTTTGGAACCATAAGATTTACCTTTAAATCACCTACTGATACCTTTTCCATAAGATGTGTCATCTGAACAATTGGCCTAACAAACCTAATGGACAAAAATGCAGCAACTGTTAAGGAAATTAAAAGACCCAGCAGGGCAAACCAGATAATACTTCTTTGAAAGTTTTGGGAGGCATGCTCATACATTTCTTTCGGCATACTTACATGAAATGCCCCAATGACATTGCCCTGCTTATCTTTTATTGGTTCGTATAAAGATAGTTCTTCCCCATTATGGGAAGAACCAAGATAATTTTCTCCTTTCTCTAAAACCACTTTTTGAACATCGGCTTCTAGAGAGATCATCGAATCATTATTTGCCATAGGGTCATCTGCAACTGAAACGCTGGTCTCACCTTTATAAATGACGATACTATCACCAGTCAATTTATTGATAGATTCTACTGCTTCAGTATTATTTTCCATTAGAGTGTCGCCCTTATACAATTTAGCATTTTTAACTTCCCATTCTCCAGGATATCTTTCGTTAAATAACGCTTTGGTCATAGCTTCATTCGTTACAAGTTTTTTTTCTGCAAGATGGGTGACCTCATTTTTCATAACAACTGCTGAGTACCCTCCCACTGAAACAATGACAATTAAAATAATGCTCGAAAACATAATCATCAATTTTATGGAAAGTTTCATTGTTACAGCTCCTTATAGTTTCTATAAAAATTCATTTATTTCTAAATGTTCCTGCGATTTCCGAAAATTCATTCTTTGTAAGAACTCTTCTTGGAATGAATGCCGGAACTGATTTTTTATACTCTAGATATTTTTCTCCGAATTGCTCAATCATTTGCTTTTCCTCTTTTTTAGAAAGCCTTGTATACATAACCAAAAGAACAGGTGCCATTAAAATCGTAATTATCGTTGGCCACTGCACCAGAAAGCCAATTATACTAAGTACAAACCCGCTGTACTGGGGGTGACGTACGATTCGGTAAATCCCACTGGTAACCATATCTCCCTTAGCACCATGGATTCCTTTCCAACCTACCCCAATAATTAAAATCCCCGCAAATATGAGAATGTTACTAAGAGGATGGAGAACGGAATATAGTGGTATTGAACCTCCAGCAAGCGCCACCCATAAATGGCCATTCAGATGGGTAAACGGATCTAACACAGGGTATCTACTTCCCAAGGTTGAAGTTAAAATGTATATGGTTAACGGGAATCCAAACATTTCGCTAAATAGCGCGATTATAAAAGCCGCAAAAGCTCCTAATGTTCGCCACTCCCTTTTCGTTTGCGGCTTATAAGCCGCAAATACAAACATACCAAAGAAGAGAATATTAACTATAACGGATCCCCAGAGACCATATGCGTACTGACCCAAAAGATGCATAATAACCATCCTCACTTATTTAGATTTACGGTCTATTCACAATACTTACCAATACATAGATGAATCCGCCAACTAATAATGCTTCATTGAATCCAAAACTCATGGATAAGATAACAGCTATTACAGAACCTACTACGGACATAATGCCGTTGATCCCAAACATTATGGGAATAGCATCTTCCTTTCCCGATTCTTCAAGAATTTTAAGACCTTTTGGAAAAGGAATCCCCATAAAGAAGCCTTGAGTCATTACCAATATTGACGTGATGATGATTTTGTAGGGTAAATTCCACCCCGATGTTAGGAGAAATAATTTATCTAAAACCAGTATCAAAACTATATTGACAAGCACAATTAAAAGAGGAGTAATTCGCTCACCTTTCTGAAATTTGTTGAACCATTTGTTTCTGCTGATGTACCCTCCTAATCCGCTACCAACCAACAATGCCGATAGTACATAGGTAAAAGTGGTCACAGGATGACCGAAGTAAAGAGAAAATTTTTGTATAAGCGGTGTTTCAATCGACATATACCCGACACCTAATAGCCCAAAATAAGTTGCAGGTTTCGTCAAACTACGATTTTTAACTAGAAAAGGTGCAAAGAGAACAACGCCTCCAGCTCCAACTGCAATAAGGAGAATGATTAGGGCTGAAGGTATCCCCTTCTCATAATTATAAAAATAGGGACTATCATCAGTAGACGGAACAACATTGTTACTAAACTTAGATGTAAATTCCTTGAAAGTATCATGTTCATCTTCTAGATGCTTTAATGGCCCATCCTCATAAATATTAGGAAGAAATAATGGAACATTTCCATTCTCCAATCCTTTTTTCAGTAACTGATTACTTTCCTCCTCCGAAAAAGGAGTATTTTTAATGATCACGACAGGATAATGTATATGTCCTGAGTCATCGCCGTGTCCTGATTCAGGTATATCTTTGGAGAAAATTGCAACATATTGAGGGGCTTCCTTTAAAGGAATTCCTCTATTTACTAGCGCTGAAACTGAGGTCGCCACTATTTTTTCGAGATCATTTTGATCATGTGTAAGAAAAGCAATTTTTCCGTTATTCTCTAATTTATTTAGATAATCTTGCATTGCCTCAACAGTATAAATATAGTTTTCCGAAAGAGCATACCCCAAACTTTGAGAAGCATTGGTCATCACTAAAGATAAAAAAATCATGTCGTATTTATCTTTCGTTCTTCTGACAAAATTCCGCCCATCTTCTGCATAAACCTTTACTTCCGGTAAATCGTAAATATTCCCATTAAATTCCGAGTACTTTTTTACGGCATTGATGCTTGATGTATTTATTTCTACTGCTGAAATATCTTTGCTTCCAGCTGCTAAAGCGTACAGGATGTCCCTTCCGCCTCCAGGCCCAATTACCAATGACTTATCATTCTTCCCAATTAAAAAAGGTAAAAACTCAGCTTCTTTTTTGTATTTTTCCAGACTGCTTAAATTCCCGTTATATTTCATCATAGGTGCGTTTGCCGCTCCATCAATGGTCACCACCATAAAGTCTGGGACCTCCGGCAATTTTATTACATCTGTTCTTGAAAATGAGTTCCATTCTGTAGATGAAATTTCTACATTTTCACCGTCATTTTTATACATCCCAAATGTTTTGCTTGTATTGGTCAATAGACCGTTGAAATTCTTCTCGATCATATTTACATATTGAACTGGAATAAATAAGCCCGAAGAAAGTAGAATAAGCGAAACTGAAGATATAATAATTAGCTTCTTGCTGTTTAAAAAAAGGGAACTGCTCAGAGCAGATAATACAGCAACGACCGCTAGAATTAGAGAAGATCTGAACATTCCCAGTGTATTCAACAAAAAAATCACAGCTATACTCCCTAAACCAGAGCCAAGTAAATCTGAAAAATAGATTTTATTACCTATATCTGAGGATATTCTAAAAAATAGGGCTACATAATAACCCCCTATTATGAAAGGAATAGTTCCCAGTAAGGAATAGATCAAAATACTATTTGTATAAGGCAGAATATAAATCACAGTTAATATAACCAGGTAATTTAGCGCTAATAAAAGCGCTACGAAGCTTAAACTATATAATTTCTGTTGCTTACCCAGTTCTATTAACTTTTTTTGCTGCATATATACTAGTACGCTTCCGACCCCAACTCCACATAATGCAAAAGATGTAATCAGAAAAGTATAGTGATATGACAAAAGTGCTGAAAATAATCTCGTTAGTATTATTTGGTATTGAAATAGGGAAACAGAAATAAAGAAAACACTTGATAGAATTAAAAAATTTCCTTTTCTGCTGATTGATTTAATCAAGAATGCCAACGCTCCTTAAAGAAATGAATGAAAAAGAAGTGCGTATTAAGCACTTCTTTTTACTGGTAGAGTTAAATATGTCTCATGAACACAACGAATTAAGTAGTTTAGCTGTAATTGCTCCAGACTATTTTTTACTCTGCTATATTTTTAAATTCATTATCAGATAATATTCGGCGAGCTGTTACATAGCGTTCCGCAAAGTAGTCTTCTGAAAGCTCGCTGATTTGAACTCCTTTACTTGCAGATGAATGAGAGAATAATCCGTTCCCCATATATATACCTTCATGAGAAATGCCCGTTCCGTCCGTATTAAAAAATACGAGATCTCCTGAGCGAAGGTTCTTCTTCTCAATCTTGACTCCTTCTTTTGCTTGTAATTTCGTAGTTCTAGGAAGGTCTACATTTAAATTTTTAAAAACATATTGAGTGAAACCAGAACAATCAAACCCTTCGGTTGTCGTTCCACCATAAAGATAGGGTGTTCCCAAGATTTTGTTTACTTCAGTTTGTAACGGTGATTTACTTTCTGCGAATGCGCTTCCCATATTGAACACTGTAAAAACGGAAAGAAACAAAAAAACTACTAAAAACTTCTTCTTCATGTACTTCTCCTTTCGTATTTAAGATAAATTCATTGTACATGGAAGATGTTGAGAATATATGTGGAAAGTAAGAAGTTGAAAAATTGAGGCGGTTCATGTCGATAGAACTTGTATGGATCGCACTCAAATAATTGTCCTTTCCATACATACACGCTACAGTTAATGAGAAGTAAAAATTTGATTAGGGGATAATACCAGAGGATGTGAGAGATAAATCGAGATTAGCAAACGGATAAAAATCGAAGGTTAAAGTACTTTACAAAAGGCAACAATGGCCTACTCTAAATTATTATTCGTAAATGAATTATTTTTCTTAAAACGCCGACCATTTCATTTATTGGCTTTATTATTATGATCGTAGGAACACATTTTTCCATCTACTATAAGTAAAGCATATGAAAAAAAGTGGTACCAATTTCACCAACGAATCAGCACATAACGAAGAAAGGGGGCATTACGCCTCCCTTTCCTCACATTTACCCATTACGCTTACTTCATAATATTCCCTATAAGTATGAAGTATAACCATATCAGTATTCGGTTCCGCCGACCCCTGTGCAATAGCAACAGCTTTGATCGCTTTGCTGATTGCGTTATCTCCCACAGCCTGCAGTTCGATCACACCACATTTCTGAATTACACTTGTAATTCGTTTGGCTGCATCAAGAGGATCAAAACGATCTGAAATTCTGCAAATTGATATCATGATGGAACTCTCCTTCTTACACTCGAATATGAGTTCATCTCTTTTTGAAAGAGCATAACGATACTTTGACCAGTAACATTACTCAAGACTTCAGGAGGGGCGGCAAGCATCAAAGCTGCCACCCATCTCTCCTTACCATTCCGCTTCAAAAGTTCATTTAAAAAGCGTTCCTTGGCTGTCATATAAGACCTTCTTCTCTTAAAGAAACATAGTCTTCAGTACCAACAATGACATGATCCAGAACATCAATATCAAGAATCTCACCAGCATTTATTAGCTTTTCAGTCATACTAATATCTTCAGGACTTGGAGTAGGATCACCTGAGGGATGGTTATGCACACAAATGATGGATGCTGCTCCTTTAATGATTGCAGGTTTGAATACTTCACGTGGATGTACAAGCGTGTGGTTTAAAATACCCGTTGAAATTGCCTCTTTAGATAAGATGCGGTTTTTTGTGTTCAAAATGAGGATCACAAACTGCTCCTTCTCCAATTCCACCATGTCGGATGCCACCAGATACACATCCTCTGGAGTACGAATGTAACGGGGAGCATTCTCTTCCATTACTCTTTTTACAAGCCCTAACAGCTTTTCAGCCTGTCTACGTCTTCTAGGTGGCAAAGCACTCAACTGAGATTCCATCACCATAAAGTCTTTCATAAAATCTCCTTCCCGTTTACCCCACCACCAGAACGGCGGTGTTGGAATAAACACCGCCGTTTAGCGCCGGGCGAGAGGCGAACTTATTCTGCTTTTTTATCGAATTTACGCTTTTTTGGAGTCAAAGCGTTTGGATTCCTTCAATGTTCCATATTGGGACAAAGCTGCATCTTCCCAACCAAGCTTCTTGATTGAGGCTGCTGGTAAGCTCAAATACTCCCAAGCATTCTTTCCCTCGGCGGTAATTGCTACCGCTAAATCTTTGAGGCTGTCAGCTCCGAATGCCCAAGAGATTGTGCTATAGTGATCCCAAATCTGATCACCTGCTTGCAGCGCCCCATTCTCATCCACATAAGCCTTCAAATTAATCTTCATCTGTTTTAAAGCTGCTTCAGTTCTTTCGATTTCTAATGCAAGTTGGGTTGCTTGTTCTACTGTCAATGTTTGAATTATCGTTGTCATATTTTCAACTTCCTCTCATTTTTCATGCATTCCAATACAAACGGACAATGCTTACAGTGGCTGCCCGGCAAAGAAGGAAATAAAGAAGAAGCCATATCCGGGAAAGATTCCAGGCATGACTTCTTCATTTCAGTCTCCTCTGCTAATCCAAGCGCCCATTCTCTGGCTTCATTCGTGTCAGAATAGCTATACACAAACGATTCTGCTTTCCTGAAGCGCAAAAAATACAGTGTCCCTTTGATCCGGTTTATACCTCGTATTTTCATGATCGCCCATGCATATAACGGGAGCTGCATCGTATGATTCGCTCCGTACGTCCTCCAATTGGATTTCCAGTCCCAAAAATCATCGTCCCGGAGCAAATCAATATAGCCCTGAAGATGAATTCCAGAATCAGTGTCAAGCGGAAGTTCAAAATGAACCTCCGTTTGCCCCGTTAATCTAGGTGCACGATGCATTAATTGAGCGATCTCTTCATAAGTGACTTCTGAATGGAAATCCGCTTCAATAATAGCGGCCAAAATTGCCTCTTCTTCCGTTGATCCCTGCACCGTAAGTTCTATCGCCTTATGAACCGCTTTTCCAAGTGCCAACGGCTTTGTAACCGGCTCCGATTTCCCCAAAATGTACTTCTGGTAAAATCGATATGGGCAAGTTTCATAAAGCGAGAGCCGAGAAAAAGAATACATCATCAGAATGGCAAATCGTCATCAGAAATACCCCAAGCATCTCCGTTAGAATTCGTCCCTCGACTATTTGTCGAATCTTGATGACTTGAAGTGTCTCCGCTTTGAGAAGAAGTTCCATTAGATTGAGTTGTGAGGAATTGTACATTTTGTCCAATTACCTCCGTCACATAAACACGGCGACCTTCATTGTTCTCATAATTACGAACCTGAATTCTTCCCGTAACCGCAACCTGATGTCCCTTCTTCACATAATTGGCTACATTTTCGGCAACTGCCTTCCAGACTACGACCGGAATAAAATCTGCTTCTCGTTCGCCTCCTTGATTTGTAAACGGACGGTCTACTGCTAAGGTAAACTGTGCCACTCCCACTCCAGAAGGTGTATACCGCAGTTCAGGGTCCTTCGTCAGTCTTCCGATTAACACCACTTGGTTCAAGCTCATTTTTTATCCTCCACATTCATGCCTGCCTCTGTAGGTTCAGGACTTACTGATTTTAAATTACAAACAAATCGTTCAGCGTCCTCTGTCCATTTCGGACGGGATGCGCACGAATAGATTTGGAGTGCATATTCCAAGAGAGGGGCTTCAATTTCCCTTTCTCTCTGCCTAATACGCTCAATGTATTTCTGATATTTACAGTTCATAATTCCGATGATCAGCCAGAGATAGGCGCCCTGCTGTTCTGTCTCCAGGAATTGATTCCATTGCTGCCAGAGAAGATCCATGGAACGCATGTAATAAGAAAAATCTCGTTCTCTCATTAGCTTCCAATTCGGCTCTTTTCCCCCAATGTATTGCCGCAACCATCTCCGTTGATTTCGACTGAGACGTTCCGCGGGATGAACAACTTTTCGTTTTCGATATCGTTGTCTAACCTGATCTTCAGGAACACCCTCCAAAAGCGAAATAAAGCGAAAAACGCCACCATTCTCTCCGCAAAACCAGCATTTGAATACCTGGTCTTTGCTATTAAGAGAGAGGTGGTATCTTCGCTTTTTCCCTGGCTTTGAGTCTTCATGACAGAAAGGGCATTTGCAAGACACTTCTTCTCGTGATTTAGAAAAGGGATTAATTTGTAATCCATGCTGCTCTGCAATGCTCACAATGTCAGGAAGCATGATCAATCACAGCTCGCAATTGTTCATCTGGGCTGGGAGGAAGCTGTATTTGCTCCCAATCAGCAGACAAAACAATTTTTTGAATGACGGTGTGAAGCTGCTTCTTGGGTTCCCACCATTGCCAACGCTCATAGGCTTCTACGGCCATTTGAACATGTTTGCATTGCTTATGTCCAAAGTGACATGCTGGACAGTCATGCGTGATGATCAGATCATTGTAGTGAGGTTCCGCTTTCACAAGATAAACGCCATTTTGTTTACTGGACGGGAAGGCACAAATCAGTGCATTCCCATCTGTAAATGTTACGGTACTCATGCAGCCTCACCAGCCATCTCAACGGATTTTACAATCTTAAATCCATTGTTCACTTCAAAATTGACTTTGAATTGAGAATTATTTGAGATGGCGTTCACTTGATCGATCGTCTCCGGTGTGTTGGCAATCATCACAGATTCTTCTCCAGTAGCCATATTAGCAACCTTCAACTTGGCGAATGTTACGCCCCCTGGAGATGTTCCTGTTCCCATGTCAAGCATTTTGTAAAGTTCTCCTGCACTCTTTTGATTTGAAGCTGTATTGTTCTCCCGGTTCTTACTTTCCGAAGGCTTTGACTCTGAGCGCGTCTTGGAGGCAGTAGATCCAGTTGAAGAAAGATCCTTCTGATTCTGTTTGGCTGCTTGAGTCGGCTCTCCCACTTCAATCCGCTCAACACCTTCAACGGTTTCAATTTCGCTCTCATCCATCATGCCTAGTCCAGAAAGTGACAAGGTTACCCGTCTCTTCGCCTTTGTATTTCCTGTGACCATGACTCGTCCACCCTGACGCATAACCCATGTTCCATATTGAGTTGTTGGGCACCATACATCACTTTTTCCTGCAGGTTCCAATTGCAAAAATGAAGCAGCTAAATGTCTGGTTTTCTTCATTCTAACTACAGAAACATGAGGCCGTTTCATTTCTTTTCCAATCGCGACGCCTTCTAAAGTGCATAGAATCTGGAATGCTTCGATAACTTCTGGTTTACTTTTTGCAAAGTTTCCTCTTTTATCTCCATCTGCACACATAAAAGCCTTTAGCATACTTTGTCGTGCTTCGGACGATAATTTTGTAACTATTCTAGGCAAATCAGAATTATCCCGGTATCCAGCTTTTTCAAGTAACGCTCGACTGACTTGGGATGGAAGATACCACCAATGTTGTTCTAAAGTTTTGTAAGTCTTTCCTGTTGGAAAAGTTCTCATTCGAGCTGGAGTAACAAGCTCTTTTTTTTCTCCTGCAACAGAAGCAACGATAGCACGAATTTTATCAAAGTTATTCGCTTTACTTTGGCAGATTCCAATACGTATATAATTTCCTCTTCTTTGTATGGTTCCATCAGTTACAGCCCATCCAAGAACAGCAGCCTCATCCGGGGAAAGTAAACTTGTGTTTGTTTCTGATTCTTTCGCTGCAAGAATAATACTATGGCTTGTTTTTAATTGATTTGCTTTAATCAACACTCTTTCCGGACCACGATTACTATATTGTCCCCTTGGCCCCCTACTTCCATCTCCTCTTTTGTCCGGTTTATAAGACTTCGCCCTTTTTACAGCCCATGAGTGATCTGGTGTGCATAATACTTCAAATTGTCCTTTTGGTGATTTTAACTTAGATATTTCAGCATTCTTAAACACCGATACTTTTTGTAACGGAGTCCAGACTGTAACATCTTTCTCACAATCGTATGCAAGAACCATGTCACCAACATGAACATCTGAATAACGTTTAAAGCCATTCATTGTGAGTATCTCTGAATCTAGAGGAACACACTCAGCCTTCATAATAGCATTGGCCAATTCATCTGCTGTCAGAGGAAGAATCCTACCTGTAGGAACCTTGCATTTACGCATTTCATCCCAAATTTTCTCCTCTTTCATCAAAGAAACGGCACCAATGGATTCATCGGTTCGATGATCCGGCGCTTCACCACGCGCGGTCACACAGTATACATCACCAATGCGTTCACGACTGGTAATGGTGATACTAATGCTGTGCATTTTACGAAGCTGATCTGTAGCATCACGTTTGGCATAGAGAACCAGTTTCCCATCCAGTCTCAGGTAATCAAATGGTTTCGTGAGTGGATTGAGTCCGACACTTTCACAAACCTTTGTGTAGTAAATTAACCGCTCCTCTGGCTTCAATGAGGAAAGATCGCCTTGAACCACTACCTTTTCCATAATCGATAAATCCATTTTTAACCTCCACCGTCAAATGACGTTCTGCATTGTTTATACCCGCAGAAAGGTAAAATAAAAAACGCCCTTCTCCCTATGGAGAGAAATAACGTTTTAGTTCACAACATTTAATTATTCAGGGGTATGTGTTTTTACAAGTTCATCTAGGTCACTCCATATTTGCTGGAGCTTAACCCTGAGCAAGCCTTCCGTTTCGACACAAGCATCGTCCAAAAGCGATAATGCTTCTTCGAGCATCCATCTTACTCTTTCCATCGCATCTGCCTCTTCCTGAATCAGAAGTTTCTTCAACGGGCTCTGCTCGTTTCTGGATTCCGCCCAAGTGCTCTTGAGCGCACGCCACTTTTCCTCATTTGGAATTTTGAACCTGCCACTCCTTACAGTTGTTGAAACCAGGGACTTGTACTTTTTCAACCAGTGTCTGAACATATTCGGATCACCCTTTCATTTTTTTGAAAAAACAAAAAAAGCCGATCTCTGCACAGAATAATCCATGCAAAAATCGGCTTTTAAAAACATATTTTTGTTTTCCCTCATGCATACGCATGCGCCTTGAAGCAAAGCTTTTTATCGGAGCCTTTCGGTACTCTTCTTCCCTTATTCTCAGCATGGAGACTTCGGGCAAACTTACTTTATCCTACTTTTTCCTCACTTGTAACCAAGCCTGTAGGGGAGGTCTTGCATTGCTTCACCAATAAGGTGTAAGTCGCTCTTGTCTCCTGCAAGTGGGAGTATAGAGGTAAAGAAATTTACAAGAATATTATACCATTGCCCCCACACTAATGCAATCGTATGTTCCCCTAGCATTATAGAAAAAACTAGGAAAAGTATTTGCTCTTTTATCAAACATAGTAATAAACAGTACCCCATTTAAGTTTTACAGTGCTACCAGATTTACCTTTGTTCACAAGTCGAATTTTTATATTATCTAATCCTTTTGGACTAGTAGTACTTGTAACCCAGCCACTGCCATTTACAATATCATCAGCAAAAAGAAAATTCCCATTACTATCATAATACTCGATATCAAACGTCGCACTTCCAATCACTTCTGCCTCAAAAACATCAAAAGAACCATAGAATATATTACCACTATTAACCCATATGTAGTTGGTAAATGATGTAGCATCAAATGAATAGTGTTCTGATGTCAACGCACTGATTGGTGAAATTTCTACGGAACTTGGGTTAACGATAGATTCTGGAGTTGTAATAGGTTCTAAGTCTTGAGCTTGTGCGACCGAAACTGAAAATATCGAAAAGGATAATACTGCTACTGAAAGAATCTTTTTCAATTTAATACCTCCAAATTTTATTTTTAACAACAATAGAATTATATTCCATTATTGGGTGCCGTACAATATTCTTGTTTTTGGGGTCCCGCCAACATTTTAACAAAAATATACGCTAAGCCCTTGATCATGCCCGGCTTGGCGTTTTTTCTTACTCTAAGGCGCAATACCAGCATAGTGTCACCACCCGCAAAGTAGATACTGGGGAGCGCTAACAAACGGAAATTTTTTACGCTAAGCAGTTTTTTACATAAAATAAAGCAGATTTCCTATACGTACAGGAAATCTGCTGATATGTACTTGCATATAGCTCTTTCGTAAGAATTTTTGAAGCTTACAAGAGATTAGATCACGTCAAGAGTCCGAATGAATGTAGTGACATTGCCCAAACAGCAGGCTCCTTGTGGGTTATTAACCTCACACCCACAACGATTAGCTTGAACTTGTTCTTGTATATGTTCAATTGGATGCTGATTTTCCTGAACAGCTTGTATTAAGCGTTCCCTTGTCCATCCAAAGCAGTAGCAAACAGGTACATCTAACGCATCGTCTTTTTGGAACACCGAGACTTTGAGTGTATCTTTGCCAAAGGTCTGCTCATCACTAAAATAGACGACTTCACAAGATGAATTCGTGCAAAAAGCGTAAGTCAATTCAGGGTGAATGGTTTCTAACGCTGTAGGTTGAAGCAATGCCTTGATTGTAATCAATTGAATACTTTTGCCCCTTTTGTGACAAACAGGGCATTGAATTAGTGTTGTTGGCTTTTCAGTGGATGTTTGACAACAGCTATCCATTTTGTATCACTCCTTAGGCAGGTTTTTAATTCGTCACTGTTTCAATAATGGGACATTCGTAAATATCTTTGTTTTCGGGGCACCTTTCTTTAAGATCCACCAGCATTCGTTCAATTCTTTGGAGATCTTCAATTTTACGCTGGATGTCCTCTATCTTTAGAACAGTGAAATCATACATATCGCGGCACTTTACTTCATCTCGATCAACAACACCTAACAATTTGTCGATTTCATTTAATGAGAATCCCAATTCCTGCATGCGTTTAATAAAACTTATACGATCAGCTGTTTGTTCTGAATAAATGCGGTAGCCTGAATCGGTACGTGAAGGTACTTCAATTAAACCGATTCGTTCATAATACCGAATAGTTTCTTTGTTAACATTACATTTATCAGCAAGTTCTCCGATACGAAACTGCATTTTCTTCACCTCATATGTAGTATAAACCCTGTACTTAAGTACAGGGTCAATAGATATTTTTCTCTCTAAGTTCCACCCACATCTAACTATGTCGCTTTTGGGAAGTCCTTAGCGTATATTTTCGTTAAAATGTTGGCGGGACCCCTTTTTAGATAAAAATTAAATAAGAGTCGAATTTCAAATATCTGGCCCTTTATTTTTTCTTGGAAACGGAGCGTCTAACTAGATATATGGTAAGAGATTAAAAATATATAAAATGTGTTCATGTACGTAAGAAAAAGTAATGCACATGTTGCTACGTATTATTCAGATAAACAAACGAAAATGATATTTAAAGAATAGCTAATAAAAAAGGGCGAGGCGGACATTACCGTATCTCGCCCTTTATTATGATAAGTCCTTTTTTATCCAGCCACACCGCTTTGTACTGAAGGAGCCAATTCATCTGATGAGTTTATTTTTAACGAGCTGCTCGACTCCCAGATTCGTTTTTCAATCTGCTGGGCAATCTCAATGTGATCTTTTAAGTACTGCTTCGTACTATCTCTTCCTTGGCCAATTCTTTCTTCGGCAAACGAATACCAAGATCCACTCTTTTCGATGACACCCATTTCGACCCCAAGGTCAATAATACTGCCTTCCTTTGAGATTCCTTCTCCAAACATCATATCGACCTCAACCTGTTTAAACGGCGGAGCGACTTTATTTTTGACGACTTTAATCCGTGTTCGATTTCCGGTAGCCTCGGTTCCTGTTTTCAATGTTTCTATTCGCCGTACATCAAGTCGCACGCTTGAGTAGAATTTTAAAGCTCTTCCTCCAGGAGTAACTTCCGGGTTTCCAAATGATACGCCAACTTTCTCCCGAAGTTGGTTGATAAAGATGGCTATGGTCTTGGATCTACTCAGTGACCCCGCAAGTTTTCTCATCGCTTGAGACATAAGCCGGGCTTGGAGCCCTACATGAGAATCCCCCATTTCTCCTTCGATCTCTGCTTTAGGAACAAGGGCTGCTACTGAGTCAATCACCAAGATCTCAACAGCCCCTGTGCGTACCAATGCATCTGCGATTTCAAGCGCCTGTTCACCGGTATCTGGCTGAGACAACAGCAATTCGTCTATATTGACACCCAAGTTCTTGGCATACATCGGATCAAGAGCGTGTTCTGCATCAATAAAAGCAGCTTGTCCGCCTAGCTTTTGTACTTCGGCAATCGCGTGAAGTGCCACCGTCGTTTTCCCGGAAGACTCTGGACCATAAATCTCAATGATTCGCCCGCGCGGAAATCCTCCCACGCCTAAAGCTAAATCAAGAGCGAGATTTCCACTTGAAACGGTCTCCACCTGAATGTGCGCAGCTTCCCCGAGCTTCATAATGGCCCCTTTACCAAAGGACTTCTCAATTTCTTTTAGTGCTTTTTCTAACGCAACTTTCCGGCTTTCTCCATTCTCCATGATCCTGTGCTCCCTTCTGAAGATGCGAATGTATGTTCTTACAGGAATAAAGTATCACACATATGTTCGCATTTCAATAACTTGTAGGAGAATATTCCCAATCTGTTCACTATTTGACCCATTTCCCCTCAACTTGTCTATAGAATCGATAGTCCTGATTCAAGTCTTGATCTAAAAGGAACTTGGCATCTTTAAGCAGATTGTTCAAAGGTTCAACCTCTTCTAGTGATTCTGAAATAACAATCATGGGATACACAGAATGACGTAGCAGATTAGGCAGATTACCCGTACTTCCACGAATGATAAGTACATTACGTAAATCTTTGCCTATCTCCACCCTTCCCGTAAAAGGATATGGAGCAGAATTTATTTGAAATGCCTTTTGCTTATCCCGCATGGCGCAGCAAAACTGAAAAAAGACCAAATGAGAGAGAATCTGTTCTACGGTCCAAATCCTCCAGAATTCATTTTTCCATTCCAAATTGAGTAATTGCGCCGCTCTTGGGCCAATGGTATAGATAGGAATCATGTTCTTATTTTTAATAAGTAGATGCTGAACCAGCTTCTTTTCATCCAGCATTCGCCGAATTTGGTGTCGCTTCCACTGGAATAGACGCCCCATTTGCACACTTCCTATGCAGCCAATCAGTCCAAGAGACCTCAGCCCATCTGCTTCTGTGGCTGCTCTCAGTGGTGCAAAGCCCGGAGTAATCCCTTCGGGAAATAAAGCTGGCTTAAACGCCCATTCATAATTTATAGAAAATGGCGATGTTTTCATCTGAAACTTCCTCCTGTATCAGAGTAAAGAAAGAGGCGAAAATCGCCCCTTTCATCTTCTCGGAATGATTCTTCCGTAGATACGCTCTTGTTTCGGATCAACGCCCCGTACCCGGATATAGACTGTATCTCCCCGCTTAACTTTACCGAATCTCATATGAGGAACAAGAGCATCTACCCCTCGTTCCAAGTTGACGAATATTCCGTACTCCATAACTCCTGATACTCTTCCCTTGTAGGTTCCTTTTGTAACATACCGCTTCGTGCAATCAGGCCAAGGACTTTTTTCTGCTGCCTTTTTGCTTACCTTCACAACCTTGTTCTCTGTATCCAACTCCACGACCTTTACTTTCAAGTGATCACCGATGTTTACTTCTTCTCGGAGATCATCGATCCAGCCGTAACCGTATTCCTGTACAGGCAGCTCCACCGTGATCCCCCCAATATCAAGCATCAGAGACTTCGGCAGAACAGTACGAGCTACAGCCGTAATGACCGAATCGGGTTCAAGCCATTTCCATGTAAGACCTTCCATATGTTCCAACGCAGCCTGGCGAGATGCAATAAAAGTGTCTCCATCCCGGTCATAGGTCACGATCTTGAAAGCAACTGGCTCCCCAAGTAAGCGCCGGAAAGCATGCGCATCGTTCGTACCGGAGTATTCCTGCGGAATATATCCCCTCACACCGCCGACCATGACCACGCCACACAATTTATTCAGTTTCGGCTCAAGACCAATCAACTCAGCTTGCAACACCAGATCATTTTGCCGAGCACTATAAATTTGCGCCCAACCTTCATCGTAGTCCTGGTGAAGCATCTTGTCTTCCTGATAACCTTCAATCAATACTCTTTTCAATTCTTCCATGTTCTTAACCTCCATAAATTTGTTTTAGAAAATATTAAAAATCCTCACGCTAAAAGCAGTGAGGGTATTACTCAAACGGATCGTCTTCAAAATTCGGTTTTTGAACTTCGGTTTGTTCGTCCAAATAAACCGGTTGTGCCTGTGAAAAAGAAACTTCGGAATCCTTTATCGATTCCGAAGAAAAGGATAAGCGGGATAAGGACGAGAAAGCCGGCTCCTGATTAAGCGTTTCACTGGCATGAGATTGATGTCTTTTCTCAAAAGGGAATCGAAATCCTCTCCACCATAAACGTTTTGGCTCCCACTCTCGAAGTTCTTTCCAGTCACGAGGAATAAACGCACCTTTGCCGATCTTCGGCGGTAACGGCGTTCCATCTTCCAGTAGCTTAGCCACATAATGAAACTTGGGTAAGCCATCCATGAGCTGCGTATAAAAGATGCGGTCCTCTTCCTTTTCCGTATCCCTATAACTTTCCGGTAGCAGATTAGGAAGAAGCAACTGCTGTTTAAATGTGCTTTGTCTGCTGATAATCTGCTTTTTGCCAAACTCCCGGCTGAATTCCAACGCATCTTGGTAGGACAAGCCGCCAAATGAAATTTTGTTCCGGCAGCTTGTTAGAATGGATTGCTTCATCGCCTTCGCGTTGATTTTGCCGGATTCCACTTCAAGCTGGCCAAGTGATTGAATGGCAAAAATCCCTGCTGTTTTATATTCAGCTGCAATAGACAGAAACAGCTCCACATCCGGGTTAATATAACGGGAATACTCGTCCACAATTATAATATGCGGTACGCGCGTGCGCTCCGTTCCTGGGCGGCGAAAAGTGCCGCTCTGTAAGTGCATCACGACAAACTGTCCGAAAGCATCCCCAGCTTTCCGCAGCTTCCCCATTGCGGTATTGACGGCCAATACGCCACCGGATGCAAAGTGCTTGTCCATGTCAAAATCGGATTGCCCTGTTAAGATCGGTTCCAGATGCCGATTAGAAGTCAAGTTCTCAAGCTGTGCGCGAAGACCAATAACAAACTGCTGGTACTTTTCTTTCTGCGTTCCGAGCAGTTCGGATTGAAAGAACTGCACCAAATCTGATTCACCTTCCTTGAAGCGTAGCTCCTGCACCTTGTCTTCCAAAAGTCGTTGATCCCGCATTGTTCGTAGAACATCACCCAAATTGACATCATCCAGATAAAGACGTTTCAGGAGCTTCGTGATATTCCGTCCGGCCAACTCTTGTACCGTAGCGAAAAAAGCTTCCTGTTTGCCAAACATAGATTTGAGTACCGTCACTGTCGCTTCAGCTACGTCGTCCTCGTCTCCCTTCATTACAGGAAAACGAGCGCTATTTGAAATCGTGGGGTCAACATGGACACAGGGCAAGTCCATTTCCCCGCACATTTCATTAACCATCGCGGCCATATCCCCCTTAGGTTCAACAACAGACAATCCCAGGGGAATACCCCGTTTCTTCATAAGCAGTAACTGATAAATGATTGGCTTCAGCAAGGTTGCTGTCTTCCCGCAGCGGGTTGGGCCGACAACAAGCATGTGCGTAAACAGATCATCCCCATTCCAGCGGATCATAAGCCTCACTCCTTCATTGGGATTTCTTCGCCAAGATTCAGTTCAATTTCTTTACTACGAATAAATAGGCGTTTGAACTTCTTCCAACGGTCTATAGCTGTCGGCTTTACGACTACGAGCTGCTGCTTGCTGACATTGCCCCGCCGATTGAGTAAATTATGCTGCATTCGATGATTGGCAAAGGTGACGAATGATGAGAAGACAAGTCCAGCAATAAGAGCAGTGTGAAACCCGACTGCAGCAGACAACGGAAAATCAGGTTCGCCGATTAGAAAAGCATGCAATCTCCCACTCAATGCCATACCCGTCCACAATAGACCCGTAAAGAAATAAATAATCTTATTTCGATGCTCCAGCACCCAGCCGTACAGGTAGACTATGAAACACAGAATCACCGGGAGCCAACCCCAGAAGCCGGCCCAACCTGGTAAACGCCAATACAAATAAGCCCACCCGCTAAGAGTGAGCAAGAGCCAGATGAAACGTATCATGATCTAAGTACATCCCTCCTTCAAAAAAGCATTCAAATTAATTCCTTCGAAATACCCACAATATCCACATGTGCCGCACTTAACAACTCCTGCTGGTATCGTTCAACTTCGTCTTCATAACAAAAAAGAAGGACTCTTCGCCCCTCTCTTTGGCTTGCAGTTATGTTGTAGGTCATCAAACACCGCTTCAAAATCATGATATTGCCTGTCAGCAATTCAATGACATATGGCCCGCGCTTACCTGCTTCTTGATGAAGACCGTATACAAAACCGTATTTACTCGGTGCCGGAACCGGTGTCAGTTCGCCATAGGGTTTAAATAACTTCTTTAGCTTTAAAAACTCATTTGAAAGAATGTAGTCGTAAGTCAGGTGTACCCCATACTCGTCATACGGCAGCAAATACACTGGAGCCCCGCCTGTAACCAGTTCCTGTTTATGACAAAGTGATTCAAAAGCGTGTTTAACGGACGGACTCTTGTAGTATACGAGATAGCCCCTAACATTGTCCTTTCCACTAATCTCCATCACAATTTTTTGCAAAGTTTGTTCCTTTGCATCTCCATTCAGGATGAAAATCATGTAGTCCCCCCGACCATCACTAAAACCACCGACTGTCAAATTACCACGATTTAAGTTGTATTTTCGTTTGATTGCACGCGAATCCATATACGCCACATTTGGCATACGAAGATGAAGCTCGTTCGCATCAATAATATACTGCCGCTGCTGTACCGAAAGCTCCATGTCCCGCGCTCGATAATTACTCTCTCCTATGACTCCCCTAGTTCGCAGCAATTGCAAACCTTGTGTTGTCAATCGGTAGTACGCCGTTCGGACTCGCTTTCCTGTCTTCCCATTGCCTCCATGTACTTCTGATGTTACAAGTCCTTCATCCCTCAGAATATACAACCGCCTGCTTCCATACTTCTCATTTCCCTCAAAAAACGTCTGTATGATCTGCTGCTTCGTCATCTCCCTGACTCGATACAGTTCGCGCAAAATATCCACATCTCGCTCCGTCCATTCTCGCCTTCTTGGCATCTTATACCCCCTTTCTGCTGGAAATTTTCTTCGCCGGATTTGCGCTGTTTAGACTGGTTTGGCTTGGATTCATGCTGAGCGTTGGCGACGGTCATTCCGGCCCACCTTACAACTTCGTTGTGCGGTAGACCTCCATGACTTTTTCCTTTCAGATTTTCGGGCAAACCATCAAAAGTCCAGTAACCACAAGGTTTACAGGCTTTTTCTACGATAAATCACCGTGTTATTTTGCGACCTTCCTATATCGGGTTGTAAATCACACGATATTAGCCCATTTTTTCAAGCTCATTTTCTACATAATTAATTAAATTTGACGTATTCTTGATGTGTGTAACATAGATGAACACACGATCTTTTTTCATGAGATCATGAATTCCAGATTCCATTGTTGATATTTTTTGCCAGCAATCATCTTCGATAATTCGTGTACTGCGAACAGCATTAATCAAGTGGCTACGATTTCGGTTATCCAAATCTCGGATACGCATATCGCTGAAAAAGTGACACATATAAACAAATGCTCGGTCAAATGGTTCTGGCTGAGTATATCGAAATTTCCCCATGAACGCTTCTAGCGTTACTGTGTTGTAGTAATCACGAAGTTTCTTCTGATACTCCCTATCCTCTATATAGAGTGGAAGCATCCCCTCGTAACTAAACTGATACACGGAATAATCACCCAACTCAAAACATTCGAGCTGACAAGGTGGGTAAGCCTTCGGATCAGGCGATGTGCTTTCTGGCAAGGAAGGCATTCGTTCTGAAATTACGTTTCCAAGACTCAAAGATAAGATAACGGCTTGCTTATACAATTCCCTTAAAGATTCAACATCTTTTTGAGCTTGCTTTTCCCAAATTGACATCTGCTTCACTCCCCATTTCTCCATAAATTCTATGTGCATCACTTATCAGAACAATAACAAAAATCTCAATTTCTATTTGCAGCATATAGGCTTTGCTGAATCGTATCACTTCAAATGGTTTAAAAAATCAAACGGGTCTTTGGAAATCACCTTCTCTTGGGCTGAGTCTGATTCTTCTTCCAAGAGTAAGGCTTCCAAATCCACCACCGCTTTTTTCCCTTGAGATTTGAACCCAGCCAACGCTTCAGCAATAGTATCCGTCTTCTGATTACGTTCCTCAGCCTTTCTCTCCAGCTCCGCAAGTTCTTCCATCAGTTTTGTCACGCTGTCCGGAAAATTGAGCCCCGCGAATACAGTATAAATCGCTACTTGTCCCGGCTGATCTCCGACATAGGTCGCCACTGGATTTTCATCCAGGATCGGTGTACAGTTGTGAAGGAATGATTGAATCCCTTCGACAAACGCATGAGTGAATACTCTCTTTGCCGCCGTACTGTCAGCTACGATGCTGACGGCGCTGCTGGTTGCATCCTGAAGATCGTAACCGGCTGACAGTTCTCCATTCAGCACGCTTTGTTTAATTGCTTCCATGTATGTTACCGGAGAAGCCAGGTCAACCGACTGAGTTGGCAACACGCATTTACCGATGTGCAAGCAGCCACCAGTTTTGAGCATGTTCAACCACTCCGAGGAGTCAAAGTGATAACTTCCATATGGTTTGTAGCTGGCAGTGACAGTGTTCAGGTCATGCAACAGCCGGGCTACATGCCGGTTGCTTGATTTCATGAAGTCCTCTACACTCCGCTCCTGACTCAAGCCAGTCTGGAACAACTTCTCGTTATCCACGACCACAATAGCACCCAGACCCTGCATCGCCCTCTTAATGACCTGAAGACGCTGTAATGCGTTGCCCAACACCTTCCGGCCCTCGTTTTTGCGCGGTAAGGTGAGTAGCAAGCTGAAACGACCCTCAAAGCCTACCGTATGCAGCATACGAATCGCTTCAATCACAGCTCCTGTACCGGTGCCACCACCCAAACCGCAGCAGATAAAAATGTAGTCACGATCACCAAAATAGCTTTGAATAGTTTCTGCAATGCTGGTCTTGTGAACATTGAATGCTTCTTGCCCAAGTTGAATATCCCGGCCTACTCCTCGTTCATAACCAGACAGCGTGATCTTCTTGATATTCGGGTAATCCGGCAGCTTCAGGAGATCCATTTCATTGCTGTTAATCAAAACAGCAGTATATGGCCGTTGTGCATTTTTAGCGGATAGTCTCATCCCCGCACACGCATGAGCAATGGAGGTTCCTCCCATCCCCAATCCCAAAAATCCGTACTTCAAACTGATATTCATTGCGCCGCTTCCTTTCGCTCATTTTGTTCCTGCTTCAATCGCTCCTGTCTGTAATTCAACAATTCATTGCCTAACCGAGATAAGGTGTATTGCTTGGACTTGGCAACCTCAGCTACATGTACCAGTGCAGCTCCTTCGAGCATGGCAGCTGCTTCATCCAGCAAATGGCGTGAGCGTATAGGCATTTGTTCGGCATGAGAATGAATCTGCTTGTAGAGGGCATTTGTTACATCACGTAATTGCTCCTTCTGAATTGGCCGATCGGCCATCCTTAGAGCTGCAAGCACCCACATCATATTTTCATTCTCAACAGTAGCCGTTAATAGTGCCTCCAAAATGGCTTCCCTGCTCATCAAAATCGTTTCCCTCCTTTCACTCTTGGTAAAAAACAAAAAAGCCCCTACCCGAAGGCAGAGGCTAAACATCTAATTCATTTAATGCCTAAACGTCGATATTGTTCTACAATCATTTTTCGCATGACTTGTTCGACTTCACGATCCCTATCGTCTACTTGAAAAAACATGTACAATTCCTTAACCGTTTCCCTATCCAACATGGGCAATAATTTATTCCACCAAAGCAGAACTTTAAAATCCTCTGACCATTCAGGCTCAGGGAGCAAGCCAGCCTTAGCGATATTTTTCCGCAAGAAACTGAAATAAAACCTCTTTAAATATCGATCACTAGTGTCTAGGGATTTCTGATTTACATCTCTTACATCTTGCCCTGTCTCTGAGTTCTCAATTAATTCAATCAGGCGTCCTTTTTCCTCTTGGACGTAGTTCTCCAGTTCCCTGAGCTTACGATATTTTTCGAGAATGTAATTACTCTTTCCTAGGGGCTGAAGGTCAGATCTTCCTGAATCCTTCCCCTTTTCTTCAATTAACTTCGCTCGAATTCGGGCATTAATCAACCGAGCTTCCGCATTCATTCGACGGATTTCCATTTCTTCTTGGACGACTTCATTAACATTGCGATTATTTAATTCTGCCAAACTCATTTATTCTCCTTCCCGTTTATCCCGAACCGCCTCACGGCGGTGTCGGAAAATAAACACCGCCGTTTAGCGCCGGGCGAGAGGCGAAATTAGGTTTTATTAAATAGCAAAAAAGCCAATAACTACAGGAGGTTCCCTGTGTATCGACTTTTAAAAAGAATCAGTTATTTACAAAATGCTCCTACGAACGAGCCTTTGTCGTTCGTTCAGCCTTCATTTTGGCAATCGCTTCACTGATGATCCTGTCACGCTCTGGGTCGTCACCAGGAACAGACGGAACGACATAATGTCCGTTGGTTAAGCGACGTGCCGCTTCATCAATGCTTTCCTCTGGGTATTTCATTCCTTCCATGGTCATCACCTCTTATTTTAAGTATAACATAATAAGCTTTCTGGCGTCAGCCTCGTTAATGATCATGCGACCGCCGCCTATGTGCGTAGCACACATATTTCGAGCATAGTAGGCAATCAGGTGTGTCTTTGCGTCAAAAGCTACGAAGCCTTCAAAACCAAGATCAAAACTTCGTTGACAGGCAAAGGCAACTAAAGTCTCTCCTACAAAATCAAATACTTTATCAAAGCGATTATGAGGTGCACTTTCGATCAAGTGAACATACACATGATCTTCCCTTCGTTCTAAGGCAATTGCCCCTTGAATGATATCATTACCTTGGATCACAAGTTTATACAGTTCTATATTTCGGTAGGTAAAATAGATACCCCAATCGAAGGCATCCTCCCAGTCAGCCATATCTCCTTGCATTTCATTTAAATAAAGTGGAAGGAAATTGACCGGATATAACTCTTTAGTCTTGATATGAACTAGCAAAAGAAATCCCTCCAAGTTGATGAACCAAAGCTAAAATCAATTTTTAATGCCTTCTCCTTTCTCTTAATTATATATAAAAAGCCGATCTCTACACAGACGAATCCATGTGATGATCGGCTTTTAATTATCAATAATTCCATTAGATACGATTAATAAAAATCTTATCAGAGCCTTCCGGTCCTCTTCTTCCCTTGTTCTCGGCACATGGAGATTTCGGGACACTTCTTTATCCTACTTTTTCCTCAGCTCAAGAGCCTGTAGGAGAGGGCTTGCAATCTTCACCAATAAGGTGCTCTTTGTCTCCAGCAACATTTGGGAGTATAGAGGTAAAGAGATTCACAAGAATATTATACCATTCCCTTACCAAAAGGCAAACATACATTCTGATACTTACATACACAATATTATTAATTCTGTTACAAGGATGAATGGAGCCATGGGAATACTCAAATTTCGGTCTCTTCGAATGACCAGTAGGATCGTGGCAAATAAACCAGCAATAATAAGAAGCAGACAAAGAAATAATAAGGAGTCTCTCCATCCTACAGCTATCCCAACTACTGCCATTAACTTAATATCCCCACCGCCGACAGAGCCAGGAATCAATAAGGCTGCCACGTACAATACTCCTGAAGCTGCAATAGACCCTATCAAATAGTGTCCATATCCTTGATCCGTAATAAAAAGTCTAATCAAAAGCATATAGCCTAGCCCAATTATCACCAACCAATCAGGTATTATGCGCTTCTTTAAATCAGTATAAGTAGCGCCCCCCAATATGAGCAGCAATGGAAAATCAATCCACCGTAACTCCATTTGTTTCGCCCTCCCGAAGTAAATGAACTGTTATTCTATGTACAAAAAAAGCAGCCCCCAAAGAGACTGCTTCTAGCAAATCATGGTATAATATAACTTGCAACAGAAAGGCTTAAAGGCGGTCGGCTAATCTCCCGGAAGGGAGGTGATGCCTGTGGAAGTATATCAATCGTTGACGCTAATGATTTCATTTGCGACACTTATTGTACTTATACTTTCTTTCCACAACAAAAAGTAGACCGCCCTCGCCAAAGGTAAATGGTCTACTTTTTGTCATTATCCTTTTGCTATGCCGAACCGCCCTTAAAAGCGGCTGTTGCAGGGGACGGTTACCGCCGTCCCTTTATTAATAACTTTATTATAAAACTGAAAATACATAGATGCAATAATACCATGCAAATAATTATATGCAACATGCATGCAACGGGTCTTAGATTCTTAATACCACTCAGAAGTATCCAGCTTTGTTTGCCAATCATCATACATGCTGCCGTAGATAGTTATCTTTTTAATGTAGCAGGACGACAAATCATTCTGCCCCGCATGCATAGCAACAATTTTGAAGGTGTATTCACCATCAGGAGCATGAACATCCGTATAGAATTTGCGTTCATAGATATCAAGGAACTTGGATTTAAAATGCTCCCTCGGTAATTCCCAGGTTGCTGTCTTATCATCCCCACTTGTCTTCACCAAACCGATACTGGTCACATAGTCGCCGTCGGTATCCCAAATGTATGCCCTGACCTCTGTCGGCCCTTTCAGTTCACCTCCTAGCGGCTGCGCTGTGCCTTCCAGTCCTTTTGGAACCTTCGTCTCCCAATCAGTCGTGTAGTTCGTCTTCACTTTGATTTCAACGCCATAGCCGGCACGAGTGACCTCATTCGGATTTAGTCCCTTCTCCTCAGCCCAAGGGATAATCTCCCACGATCCTCTACTCTCCCGATCTTCATCCTTCGGGTTATCCGGGTCTGTAGGAATCCCCTGCTTTGTATTCAGCTCTGCTGAAACAGTCAGTTTCTCATTATAAGTGACGTCCCGCGTTTCCCAAATGGGATCGCTGTAATCCGTGTACGATTCTGTGGAGCTGTGCGACTTACCTTCATTATCCGTCCATGTTACGGTTCGGGTCTTTGTGTGGTATCCAGTAATCAAAGGATAAGAAACATCCCAACTGGCTTGAGGTTTGGTGGTATCGCAATACGCATCTCCCCCATTGCTGGTTACGGAGCATCCCGTTGTAGCCACGTTGTTAGATCGGTCCTTATCCAGTTTCTCCTGTTCAGGGTCAACATGGACGCTCAAGGTATGAATGCCAACGTCACCGGTCCACTTGAAACCGCCTACGGAAATAGGTGTATTGGCTGGCATGTCCTTTCTGGTTTCATAGATGGTTTTCTTTCCATCCTGCATAAATCGAATCAGGACATTGGAAACATCTGCGGCCCCTATGTTCTTCACCTTTGCTGTAACCGTAGACGATTGGCCCACAGTCAACGCCGATGGGCTGGCGGTAATGGATTGGGCTATCAGGTCGTTCTGCGCCCCTTCCCTGGTAATCGTCCAGCCACCATGAATATCGTTATTGTGGTATGCCTCAGTTGGTGATTCTAGCGCACGGTCAGGATGGTTCGGATTGTTGATCGTAACATCTGCCTTGATGTAATACGTACCTGGATCATCGCTGATCTCAATCTTCCCAAGCATATAGGTGTACTCTTTACCTATAACAAACTGCTCTGGTAGTTCCTTGTCCATGGACGACAAATCGAAGTTGGTTGAAACCGAGCCGCCGATAGTTACTTTAGCTGTCATTGGCATTCCACGCTCACTTGCGTAATCTCCTGAAATAATGTCTTCGTCTCCATCATAGCGGAACTTCACCCACAGCTGACCTGCTTCGGTTAACGTCAGTTTGGTCGGCACATAATCCATATTGAGATCATCTGCCAAGGTCACGCTCTCGATCTGAGTACGTCCGTAGCCATCGTCAACGATGATATCCACGTCTTTGCCTAGTACACGAGACAACTCCTTGCTTTCGATCTTAACGGTATTGCTGTACTCTGCATTAGTCGTGATGATAGAGGTCAGCTTCACTCGTTTACTCATATCAGGGAATGCATCTTTAGGTAGCGCATAGACATCTACCTGACGCTCACCATTTTCAACGCCAGCAGTTGTAAAGCTCACTGTCAGTTCCTCGCCTTGTGTGACTTTCAATGTGGGCCATGCAGTGACATTAAAGTAGGCACGGCCTTCGCCGTCTACTTTTTGAGTACGGTCGAACTGAACGCCCATACGGCTTACGACGCCGGAGGTGCGGAGGAACTCATAAAAATCCTGTACGATGTAGTAATATTCATGACCCTTACCATAATCTATACCACGTTCAGTAAAAGTATCTCGAAAATACTGTTTCTGTTGTTGAGATACACCATTCATATGATTTGACCACACGGCTTCAAATAAATCACCTACAGCTTCTTTGCTCCTATACGTAAGCCCAAAGCCGTTTTGATCAGAAAATTCCGGATCTCCGGGTTTTTCTTTAACTGCAAACACATCGTAATTGTCGATAGCTTGCCGCTGATTATCTGCAAATGTGAAGACTCCTTGCCACTGGTATAGTTTCCATGGATTGTTCGTTACTTTACTTCCCAATGCTGGAATGTAACCCTCAAAATGAACTCCAGTTTTTCCGTATACCCACGAGTTATCTGACGGATCAACTTTTTTCATATACTTTTGCAGCATCGGTGTTCCCGCCGCTGAAGCCACGGACACTACTAACACAACCAGAATTAAAAAAACCATACTTACTTTTTTCTTCATACCCTTTCCTCCCACTAAATAAAAAAATAAAAAGAGCCTGCGAGTTACTCGCAGACCCCTAAGAAATTTAGCTCAAACAGATGTTATATTCGGTTACAGGTTTTTAGCAGATAGAATTACATCAGTTAACGGAGAGGCAGAATGCCCACTGGAATTAACTACAATCGCATCATTTATACCTCCAAAAAGCGCGGCTAAGTCTTCATTGAAACTGTTATCCAACGCTACGCTGTACCCTTCCTGCTCATCTCGTCCTGGATACACCTTCGCAAAAGAAATAAACCCGCTACCTTTGCCAATGGAATAAGTATAGGTCTTACCAGGAACGAGTGCTTCCCCTCTATAATCAGCTTCAACACCCTTTGGAAGTGTAAATGTCAATTTACCGTTTGTAACTTTCATATTATCGACAAACAGTTGCTTAGCCAAATCTGTATAACCGTCTTTCCATTCAAAATCCGTACTGTACATGTTGTCGTCACTTGGAACCGGATCCGGGTTAGTTACAACTTTACCAGTTGAAATACTCACAAGATTTTGTTGAGGCTTCCAGTCAACCGTAGCACCCAGTGCCTGAGAAACGAATCTTAACGGTACAAATACACGCTCTTGCTTTACCCTGGCTGGTACATCAAGCGTCACGATGCTGCCATCTACTAGCACCTTGTTACTGTTGACCCCCAAACTGATGTTTTTGTTGCCCAAGGTAACGTACACAGTACGAGTTACTTTGTTACCGACAGTCTCTTTCTTGTAGTCCACCTTCGCACCCAGCGATTCACTCACGAAGCGAACCGGGACCAGTACCCTATCACTTTCAGTATAAGGTTTGGCATCTGGGAAGCTTACATTTTTACCGTCGACTTGAACATGAATTGTTTGAGCCGCCGAAGCTGATCCTATGGCCATTCCCAATAATATAACGGTAGACATCAAAATAAGTGCTACTTTTTTCAACATATCTATACAACTCCTTTTTCGTAATTATCAGGGGTATGCGCATCCCCCCCTTTGATTTTAAAATCTTCAAATTCCGACACACAACATAGGTTCCATTATAATCCAACAGCTATTCTCGCTCAATTGCTTTCAATCATTGCTTTCAATCATTTCTTTCCTCCCTTATTATTTTGCCTCTATAAAATGCGAAAAACTCCACCAACCGAAGTCAGTGGAGTTAAAGGAAGAGTTTCATCTATAAATATCGCCGCGCGATCCTATTGCTCTTATATAAATGACCTTTTCTTGATTATTTACTTCAAATAAGATCCGGTCACTTCCGACTCGTAGTCTATACAAGCCATCATACCCTTTCATTGATCTAATATCACCAACTGGAGGAGATAAAAGCAACCCGGCTAAACTTTGGGCAATGCGCTACTGTACCGCCGTCTCGTGCTTACTTAAATATTTGACCGCTTCTTTATGGTAAATCAACTTGTAGCCCGAACTCACGCTTAGCTTCCTCCCCCCGAAACAAACTCAGTCGAAGCCTTTAATTGTCTGAGTTCATCATCACTAAGCTGTTCATTGTCTGGTTCCAGCTGGCTAATCTCATCCCAGCCCTTATTTTTCTCAGAACGGTCAATTAGATATCGAAGGAAATCATATGCTGTGTTTTGATCATGCTCATTTAGGTGATCAATTAATTTGTACAAATCCTCTTTACGAGCCGCCATAACAATTCCTCCAATACATTTAATACGTTACTTGTTATCCTTTATTGTATCACTATTCATTAGTTCAATCCACGCACCCCACATGGATTGCGACAGCCTGTCACCTAAGAGGTGGGGCAATAAAGCTACTGTTCCAAGCTTACATGCTAGTTCCTAACCTAACAAAAAAACAACCCCTTTTCAGGGGATGAATTAATTGGAATTAAATCCCATATTTTAATTTATAGCTTCGCTATTGAATTTATTCTATTATATACCTTTTCAGAACGATAAGCAAGAACATATATTCGCCTCTTATCCAGTTCAAATATTTTACTACTGAATATCGTAATTAATTGTTTTTACAAGAGGTAAAAGGGTTTTTAAATATTCAATATCATTCTTTGTTTGAAAATCTTTATTATTAATAAATAAAATAAAATTTCCTTGTCCAAGCAATTGGTACAAGTATTTAAGCTTATTAGTTATATTTAATTTTTCGCAATGTGAGTCCAATCCATATTTTCTAATATAATATACATCCTGCCTAAAATTTTTTCTATAGTTCCTTGGTGCTTGTAATTTCTCATTTACTACAATTCCTGTCACTTCCTGCTGTTGAGAAGAAAGTCTAGTACGGGTTTTAGTTTCATTAATTTGAAACCCTTCAGAAGTAATGATCTTTTTTAGAACTTTAATAATGTGTCCTTCTTCAAAATCTCCAGATATAGTAATATCATCAGCATATCTTGTATACCTTAGACTATTCTTAACAGCAAATGATGATATTCTCTTATCCATATTTTTCGTGATTAAATTTGATAAAGCTGGACTTGTTGGAGCTCCTTGTGGTAATACTCCTTTAAAAGTACAAAGATTTGCAAGCATAAGACTGACTGAAGAACTATAACCTACTTTAAAAAAGAAAATATATACTTGTTTTTTTGTAATTGTTCCAAAATAATTTTTAATATCAACAGTTAAAACCTTTTGTTGACCCTTATGAAAGCGAGCATTATCCCTAATAGACTGATTCTTTTTATAAGCCTTTGAAAAACTGCTAGTCTCGAACTTATATAATATTTCGTCTAATATCCATTTCTGAATCATTTTCAAATTAGGTAGGGGTTCATCTATTTCTCTTAAAGCACCATTCTTTTTAGGTATTTTAAAGCTTCTATAAAATAATCTTTGTGAATTTGACACTTTATTTATATAAGTTAGTTTAATTCCGACCAACATTGAGAAGTGTTCTTGGTCAAATATTACAGGTGCATTATTCAAGAATAATCTTTTAGCATAGTCCAGACAAGCACGAATATAACTTCTATCTTTTTTGTCAAGCAATCCAAGTAAAAGAAATTTTTTTGAGTATTCTTCCCAGTTCATAACATCATCCAATTTTATTTAATGATTTAGGTGAAGTAATTACTATCAGGCTTTGTATCTAGCTCATCAAAAGGGGCATAAAGTACTTCCTTCATCGAGTTGCTTTCTTTGTACTTTATGGCCGTTTTGATCCGCCGAGGCGATAGCCGAGGTGTGTTGATAACTTTGAAAATTGACTCCGTCGGTTTTCGGAGTTATCAACACTAGGCTTGAAAAGAAAGTCCTTCTTCTGCTTGACGACTCGTCAAACAAGTACAGAAATTGCACTGTACTATAAGTCTAATTCTTACCTAAAATCAGTTTTTGAAGGAAAATAAATATCGTTAATACTCATTTTCTTAATTATATATTCTTCTTGAGGGCTTATCCATGTTTCAGACTTCTTACGACCTAATTTCTCATTGAGTTGCTTTAACATTTCCTGACCTTTTTGTGTTAAGTCTATACCAATCTCATCACTTACCACTATAAGATCATTCCTTAACGAGTCAGTTATTAAATCAGAAATCTGATTATAATTTAATCCAACTCTTAACAAAGAATCAACAGAACCATTACTTTTGATTAGTTGTAAAAATAATACAATATGTTGTTCCTTCAATTTTTATACCTCGGAAACGGGCCAAAAATCTTCTTATTTTTATTATCGTACCAGAACACTGGAAAAGTATTATTTGGTGTTCTAATCATTGAAATTAACGCTTCTGATCTTTTATATCCAAATCTGTCTGTTTTTTTGACCCGTATCTTCCTTTCGATTTTTTCCATTAATTCACTTTTATCCAATAATTCTTGTTCGGTAAAATAGCCACTAATTCCCTTTTGAAGCACCAATGAAGCATATACTTTCGTTTTATACTCTTTAATCTTTTCTATTCCTTGTTCCATAGCTGCTATCGAAGCTATAACCATATGTTCAATTGGAACTTCTTCGGTTATTAAATATTTTATCGCATCTTGAGCAGTGTCCCCTGTTCCTATAAAGTCATCTACCAAGACAATTAATGCAGTTTCTTTTAATTGTTCTTTCAACTCGTCAATATTATTGGGGAACACAAAACGTTTATTTCTAAGATATTGCTTCTGAGTAAACTCAACTCCTCGGAAAATATATTGCACCGTTTGTGAACTTTTATTTTTCCCAAAATCTACAGGTGCTATCAAAGGATAGATTATTAATTTTTCATAGCTGGTAAAATTCAACGCCGAATCTTCACTCATAGTTTTTAAAATCATTAGTAATCGTGGTACATATTCCTCAAGCTTAATTTTCAAAAATTTTTTTGTTAATTCTAAAAATAATTCCTGTTCTTTTTCGTCTAAGATAGCTAGTATTGAACAGAATCTGCTGAACAAACTCAATTCATTTTCTTCCTCGTCAATACTCCACTTCTTATGTTCGAAAAGTAAAGTGAGCTGTGCCAAAACACTAATGTTTATAGAATATTTTTTTGTCGTCAATTTACACCACAACTTTTTAAAAGAGTATAGCAATATTCGACAAAGATCTTTCATAACCCTTTAATCTCTAAATATTTTCACTTTCTTCATATCATAGAATTGATACTGTGAAACATCATCCCTTAAGCAACCTAACTTCTTGACAGTTTTATTACGCAGAAGTCACCTTGTGTTGTCCAGGCAATATTGCTGAATTCTTCTCCAACTGATCAATAATTTCATCGGCATGTTTATAATGGTCGTCTAATTTTGCCCTTTCTAACATTAACTGATCCTCTAAGAACTTATGTCTAACTTCAAATTCGTTGAAAATATCAGACCATTTTCTAACGTAAATTTTATACTTACCGGGGTTAAAAACAAGACCTCGCTTTTTTTCACCATGTTGAGCTGCATTCTCAATAAAATTGTTTATGTAATCAGTTGAATCAAAGTCGTTGCCGACAAGAATAAATTCCCACTGCATATTGGATGCGTTAAACTCTTCTTGTTTCATTATTACATCCATATAAGTTTGAACCTGATCCAATTGTTTTTTACCAAGTTTGATATTGGGATGCTTTAACTCCACAACAATACTTCTAATCATATCGACTTGCTTATCCCAGCGAACCATGAATATATCCATCTCTTTATTCTTATCAGGATGATCAATCTGTCTTTCAATGTCCTCACTCTTAAGCAGATGTACAAAACGGCGAAGTGCTTCCTCAAATTTTGGCTCTGCTGCTGTGACAAGATGATATTGCTCACCAAAAATCCAATAATGCTTTTCTACAAAATGCTGAATATGATTTACTTCATTAGCTTTAAGTGATTTATCAAAAACAAGCTGCTTTAACTGACTGATTGCTCTAAACCTATCTTGTATTAGTCGAATAGTTTTGACAATACTCGACAATTTTGTGCTTTTGAGAATATCTGCAAGTTCTTGTCTTTCGTCAAAATCAAGACTTACAACTTCGCTAATAATTTCAAAAAGGCGATCTTGTTCACCCGAATCCATTATTAGATCCAAGAAACGTACAAAAGTCTTTTTCTGCTCAATATTTAACTTTGCAAAAACCCGAGGTTCGACCTGATAAAGTTCACGTATAAATTCTTCCAATTCTTGCTTACGGATAAGATCCCATGAGTTATTGCTATACTTAGGAAATGCATCCACTTGAATAAAATCTTGTATTAAATTATCCGAATATTTTTTCAAAAAAGGTCTGCGTTTATCTCGAAGATACTTGTTGACTCTTTCCATTAGGTACTTGAACTCTTCGGACGCTGTTGAATAGTCAAAGGAAGTTGCCTGATTTTCATCAATATTTTGAAAATCAAAACTTTCGAATAAATTACTTTTAATGTAAAGGCTGTGATAAAACGCATCGCCCTTATTATTTAGACTGGTCGCTTGTTTAAAGACTTCCTTATCCTCAGAATTTATAAAATAATACCTAGAATATTCATTATTTATCCTTTCATCCCAACGCACAAATCTAAGATTAAATTCAACATTAGTAGGTTCGTACATTAGTTTGAAGTCCTCAGATTCACCTATTATCTCTTTATAGTCCAAAGACTCCCCATCAATTATTATTTGGAACCCCTTCTCTTTGTTCAATTCAAGGAACCAGCCAAATTCCCTATTAAGAAACTTCTTGAGTGATTCTATAGAAATATCAACACTTAGTAGTCGAAACGTAACCTGAGTCCCTTGTTCTTGCTCTGTAGTCACCGCTTCAGTCATTGAGTATGTATCCAAGCTGTCACCTTTTATTGTGATCGAATAACAGCAGTTTCCTACATTATCTTTATATGTTGTATCCCATTCTGCCTCAGAACAAAAGCGGTGAAAAGTCAACCTTCCGATACCATTTTTCCCATGAACAGCTGATTGTATATTCCTAACTCGGTTTAAAGGATCAATTAACTTTTCCGACTCAAAAAATGGAGTGAATTTACTTTCCAACTCAGTACGCTTAATTCCGTAACCATTATCAGATATAATTACTTCATCAACTGCCCCTAAAACATTTCTCCCGAATGCAATAGTTACCCTTGTTGCCTGTGCGTCAAAACCATTCCATAAATACTCAGCTACTGACTGAGAATAATCAAATCTCTTTAATGATCGTTTTATACCTTTTGTGGTGATTTGGATTTTCCTCAAAATTGGCTCACCTCTAATTATTCATTTCCGAATGTATATTGGTATAATTTTCTCCAAATAGCTAGAGATTCCTGCTTTCCTCAATCATCTGAATTTATATAAACAGGAGGTTTGTGTGTATTAAAGAGTTTAAAACTGAACTAAAAATACAATAAATCTTAAAGTTACAGAACATGAACTCGAACAATACGCACTCATGCCCTCTATACAGTTTTAAGGCTTTTCATTGTCTTAATTTTCGCAAGCTTATTTAGAATTTTGATGGCTGGCTAGATTTAGCTTACTCCTCGGAGATCAGAAGCGATTTTCGACCACTCTATATTTATTTAACTAATAATTTTTCGTTATGTTTACAGGGAGGTTTAATGCACATACATACAGTCGCTGGGTCTATATCATATTTCGACGCCAAGATGTTAAACTCAACTATGGTACAAGTCAAGTACATATCTTCATTGTCAGTTGCTACAGTAGATTTTAACTTTTCTTCACGTTCAGACCACTCTTTTGAAATTTGGAACCGTTTATCAGGTGTAAGAGCATTAAACTGCCGAATAATTACCATCGGATTTTCTAAACTCCCAGAAAGCATTTGACATGCAAACAGCACTCCCTGAAATTCTTTTTTTGATATTCTTATATATTTAATATTTCCCATTACATTTTCCTCCAAAAGTCTTGAACGCTCTCAAATTTCAACCTACCCGTCGCACTTAGCTTAGGAAATATAGTTTCTACTTTTACTCGTTCACTTTGACTAAAAAAGTAATATGTACATTCATTGAGCGGTGCATCATCAATTATTTCGAAAAGATGATAGTCATTATAAGGAGACAATCCTAATATCGATAATTCCCCAGAAATCTCCGACAACTCTTTGATTGGATATTCTTCTTGGAAACTTAATTGAGGATTGGCGTTTTTTAGCTTTATTGCATTCGCAAGATTTGTAACGATATGGTTGCTATCATGTTCCCAACTGTCAATTTCAGCTTTTATAGAAACATTTTGCAAATATGCACTTGCCATTTTTTCTACAGCATCATTTGCTAAAACATTTTGTTTAATTTGAAATTGTTTATAATCCCCACAATAAGTAGATATCGCAGTTGAGTAGAGATAATTATGTGCTGAATCAAGTGATACTCCAGCTATCGGTGAATCATGCATTTGATTTCTAAAGGAGTCTGGATTAAAAACTTCGCTTAATCGGTCAAATTGCCCGTGAATATGAAATACACTTTTTCCAATTGCAGATTCAATATTTTTATCATAGTTCGTTGAAAAAATATTATCAAATGCTGAAAGAAACTGTTTAAATGTATTGCTATACTGCTCATGCAACAAATCCAATTTCCCATGATTGTATATAGAATGAAAATAGACCATTTTCATTGATTCTCGAATAGCGAATTGTTCAGGGTTGGTAATTCCATGCTTGTGACATAATAAATCGTGAATCAAGTAATAGTCCTCAAAACCTATATCTGCAATTCGCAAGCTTTGCTTTTTGTCCTTGTAACGTTCAATAAAGTCAACCAAGGCACACCTTTCTGCTGTGCATGTAGTTGAAGTGTTAAACGTACCATCAATGGCTTTACGTGCAAATAGAAATAGTTTACCTATATAATGCTTAAACAAAATGGGTTCGTTACCAATAATGTGATTAGGGAAATTAGGCGAATTTAATTCCTCTAAAATCCGTATAATAATTGCTTGTGTAGTATAGTTGTCGTGATCGAACTGTATATTTATTCCGTTCCCTACCAATAAGTTATTCATTTTCATGCCCCATTAAGTAATGTTTTAATTTCAGGATAAGACTTCTCTTTCGTATCCAATGAATCATAGTCTCCACTCCTAGATTCTTAGCAGCTTGTTCAATTAGCTCTCCCCAAGATAATGCAATTTCATCGCCATCTTCATTCAGAACAGCCTTTGAAAAACCGGCGCCAATAAACAATCCAAGGTTCCGTAAATATAAGAACTGGCCAACTTTTGAAGAACCTCAGATCTTTCCATGATTTATTCTCTCCTTTATCGCAAAGTGATGTAATTGATGTTTTAGGAGTTAATGACATGTTCTTTTTGTTCGCAACTTCGAAATCTCATCCTTTAACAGCTTTACTTGACTCGGTAGAACTTGCACCCTTCTCTTGATCCAGTCCGCTTTTTATACCTACAACTTCCATAGCCTTTTCAACTAGCTTGTTTAGTACACCAAATATGAATTCCGAACTGTACCCACCAACAAATACGATTAAATTAATAGTTGATATGCCATCGATGGCATTATTTCTGATATTAAATATATTTAGAAATATGATTGGAAATATAACCGATAATGCCATTCGATAAATGAATGTCTCAGTTTCTTTAATTCCTTTTATATAGATATATGTGACTGCGCCTAATATTCCAAGAAAAACCAATGCGAATGTATTGCTAATATCTTCATCTGCTCCACTTAGTTTTGGAGCAGATTTAAGAAAAATTGTCATAAACTCAAGTGCCATAATTAAATAAACTAAAATAGTAGAGTTTTTATTAAGTTTATTTTCATTATAAGTCTCGATATCTTTCTGAAGTCTTATCAATCTATACTTAGCTTCAATTAATGACTCTGGACTAAGCTCATTTAAAAAAACTAATTCCATATTTCTGCATCTTTTAATCAACTTTTTAGGGTATAACTTGTAATTGCTCTGTAACTCATTTCTTAACTTCTTTAACTCCTCAACAAGTGCTTCTTGACTAATGTCCATATATTTTTCAATCCTCACTTTCAAGGGGTTATTTTGAATCATTATACCGAAAGATCAATCCAGTATAAGGATCTTTTATTTTCTTAGGATTCTCATGCTTTACAATAGAATTTGCTGATAATTCCCCTATAATTCTAAATCCACAATTTCCAATGTCCCCATATTTAAAAATCTCATTGATATCCTCAATATAGTCACTTGGAATATCGTTTATTGGAACATCACAATGAAAAATCGTTGGAATACCTTGTCCCATTAATTGCTCTTGGCATTTTAATTCAGCAGCAATAGCGTTGATGAATTCACTTCCATAAAATCAGGTAATGGCCACTATAGTTAATCAATTCATTTCTAGTTAAAGTGAACCAGACATGTTTATGTACCTGATCGAGCTCGTTCCATCGTTTATTAAACAACGCCAACACTCGGTCTTTAGAAACCCTGTCACTTGAAAGTAACTTTATCGCATGTTCCCGTGCAGATTCCTCTTCTATTGGGACTATCCCGTACTCATAGTAGCTATCAATATTGGCTGCACAGCATCCGTGATATGCTCTGATGTGAGTAAAGTCCCTTTTAAGGTTAATCTCTGAGGAAACTTCTCTCGTTTCGGATTCGTCGCAAATAAAGACTCTTTTTGGGTTCATCATCCATATTCCCCTTAGGAAACTCTCAAAATATCAGGAAACTACATTATCTGATAATTCTTTTATATTATTTTCGTTATAAGGAAAGCTTTTCCTGCTTTTCACTAGAACTTTATACCTATTTCTCATTGTTTCACTTTAAATATAAATGGCATCTTCACTACAATAAGTAGCTGCTATTTAAGGGATCTACAATGTAAAAATAAAGAAGCCTTTCATACTAAAAAGATCAGTCAGTAAATCTGACTGATCTTTTTTTTGACTCATTTTAACCTTTACTCAAATTGAATGAGTTGAGCGAATACGATGATTCTTTAGGTCTGTGTATTAATGATGATTGTCATCGTTCCCGTTTACCATGCTGTTCTGTTCTGGGTCTTATCCCAAACAAAGCGATATCGTTATTGTAGTTACTTCTTCCTCACAGTTACAATGGTAAATCTCTTTTGGTAAAGGCCGCACTACCGATGAAATAGGTTACCAGCCCAATTCCGGCTAATACCAGAAACTTCCAAATGAAGTCCGTCGTACCAGCCATGACGGATGGAATATCATAGAGCGTAACGATGGTAAAATCTGACATCCATTTGAAACTTGCACCAAACATCCCCATCATGGACAAAAGGTGGAACGCTCCCGTTAAACCGCCGCCAACAGCAATTGTGAATTTTGAGAGATTAAAAACACTGGATGCCAAGAAACAAATTCCGCTAATTGCAACATCAAGCACAAACAAACCTAAGTTGAGTAAGATTATAGTTTTAACGTCAGTGGCGCTTATACTATCAGCCGAAGTGTAACTCGCAAGGATGTGTGTTCCGGCGATGATTGTATACATCAAAAACAAGGAGCCAATGAAAAATATAGCTTGTGTGATTGCCACTTTTGAGCGCTTCGTGGGTGTTGACAGGATATACGCCATTGTTCCCTTGTCCACTTGTGCAGCTATCAGTTTGCTGGATGTTATGATAACATAGATAGCCGATATAATGCCTGGCAACAAATTGTAGAACGTAAGCCCCGTCGTTTGTATCGGCACGCCCGTACTAGCTACCAAGGCTATCATGGCTGTCTGAACAGCCGTTAATATCACCCAAAGGGCAAGGTTAGATTTAATGGTTTGCTTCATTAAGGTTCGGCTAATCATGGTTAAGCTACCTCCGTGCTGTTATAAATTTCTTTGAAAGTGGCTTCAAGTGTGCGTGGCTTATGCGAAATAAACCGCACATCCATTTTTAAAAGGACGCCAAACAGCGCGTCAACATCTTCGTCGTGGATATGGATGATTGCCTGGTTGAAGTCATCTTGTTGCCGGACTATGTTAAAAGGTCGTGTAAGAAAGTCCCGGTAATCACTTTCTTTATTGAACTCAATTTTATATTCCTTTACCTTCTCGTTGCCCCGAATTGTAGACATATCCACAATATGGATGATACGACCATTTTTCAGAAAAGCAACACGGTCACAAGTGCTTTCCATCTCATCAAACATATGGCTGCTCATAAAAATCGTTTTACCTTTTTTCTTTTCATTTTTGATGATATCTGTAAATGATTTTTGCATAAGCGGGTCAAGGCCGGTTGTTGCTTCATCAAGCAGCAAAATATCCGCATCAGTCATAAAGGCGTTGACAATAGCCGTTTTCTGTTTCATTCCTTTACTCATACTTTTTAGCCGCGCACTTGCATCAAGATTCAATATTTTAAGCAGATTGTTTGCATAAGACATATCTTTTAACCCCATATATTCTGCCTGTAGCTTTAGAAAGTCCATGCCGCTATAAACATCGGGGAACGATATTTCACCGGGTATATATCCGATGTGCTTTTTTAACTCGTCAGCATTTCGCCAACAATCCTTGCCATAGATACTGGATTTTCCAGCACCCGGTTTTAGGAATCCCATAAGGTGACGCATAATCGTTGTCTTTCCGCATCCGTTGATACCGGCAAGCCCAAAAACCTCGCCTTGCTTGATGTTTAGGTCAACACCGAATACCCCTCGTCCTTGTCCAAAGTCTTTTGTAAGATCTTTTATCTCGATCATTGAGTCCATTGTAACTTTCCTCCCAATTAGGCGCTTTTTTCATAAAAGCGCATGAAATAGCTTTCCAATGTGAACTTCTTTTCTTTGAAGCTCTCCACATGGTACTTGGCAAGCGCTTCGATGAGCAAATTAATTTCAGAATCATGGATGCCGACTTCGGCTATATGTTTTTCCGGGTTGGAGTACGAAACCGATAGATTCGATTCTGACCGAAATAGATTCACTTCTTTTGCGGTTGAAAAAATGATTTCAAACATCTTATTTTGATTGTGACGGATATCGTCAGCTTTCACGGTGGAAACGAGTTTTCCATCCTTGATGATAGCGATTGTGTCACAGATAGCGTCAATTTCGCTGAATATATGGCTAGAAAGCAGAATCGTTTTCCCGCGCTTCTTTTCTTCTTTCATATATTCAATGAAAGCTGTCTGCATCACAGGGTCAAGCCCGCTTGTAGGCTCATCCAAAATATAAATGTCCGGGTCTGCCATAAACGCCGTGACAACGGCCAGCTTTCGCTTATTACCAAGGCTCATGCGCTTTGTCTTACCTCTGGGGTCAAGCTGGAATGTTTCAAGCAGATGAGTAAGCCGCTTCTCATCATGCGAATGACGTAGGCCCTGCATCATACGGATAAACTCCATGCCTGTGAGACCTTCCGGCAAAGCAATTTCTCCCGGTAAGTAGCCGACATTTTCTAGTATTTTACTTGTTTGTCTGTTACAAGACATACCATCAATCGTTGTATGCCCACTCTGTGGATTGGAAAAGCCCATCAGATGCCGGATTGTTGTTGTTTTTCCGGCTCCGTTCGGCCCAAGAAAACCGAATACCTCTCCTTGCTGTACTTGAAACGAAACATCAAAAATGCCCCGTCCATGTCCATAGTCTTTCGTCAAGTTATCGACCTCAATGACTGCCATACTAACCTCCTATTGTGTCTTAGAATCTAATGACCTATCTACTTTGTAGGCAAGCCAATGTATTTTTATTTCTGCCAATCATAAAAAAGAGGATTGCAAGTACAAGAATACCCAAAATCACACTATAACAGTAAGTCCTGCAATTAAAATGATTCTGAGCTTTTTTTGTCCTCCCTTCATGCGTTCGGCTTGCTTTCTACGCCCTATTATCACACCAAAATACTTCATAGTATTTCACGATTGTTAAAGTAATGTTAATGCAAAAAATCCCTTAACCTGTAAACGGTCAAAGGATTTTTCTTTTATTCCTATAACTTTAGCTTAATGGTAAAGGTCGTCCCCTCATTGATACGGCTCACAAGCGATATTTGACAGTTTAAAATATCAATCACTTTTTTTACAAGCGACAGCCCCAAGCCATTGCCCTCGGTAGAATGTGAAGTATCGCCTTGATAGAACCTATCGAAAATATGCTTTATCGTTTCTTCGCTCATGCCGCAACCAGTATCTTTCACCGTTACCTCAGCATAACCGGATTCTTCTTTGAGCGTGAGAGTAACTTCACCGCCGCTATCGGTAAACTTAATAGCGTTTGTAATCAAGTTGTTCCATACAAGCTCCAGCAACGCCTTATCGTAATTAACGTTGACTTTATTAATGCCATCACCTATAAATGTAATACCTTTCTTTTCGCCCAATTCCTCATTTTCGATGATGCAGTCATAGAGCTGTTCGTCGAGCGCATATGGCTCCGATACGGGTATGATTTCTTGGTTTTCTAACTTACTTAATTTCAGAATGTTAGTAACCAGTTCGGATAGTCTTTTAGATGCCTCAACAATGGTTTTACTGTATTCATGCCGTTCTTCCGGCGACAAAGTATCATCCTGAATAGCTGCTGCGTAACTCTGAATAACAGACAACGGTGATTTTATCTCATGGGATACATTGGCGATAAAGTCAGTTTTAAGTGTTTCGATTGTTGCAAGTTCCTCGGTCATGGTATTAAAATCTTCGACAAGCACTTCTATTTCGTCTTTTTTTCCGTCTTTTCTGAATGGGTGAATTCTCACGGTAAAATCACCCCCGGCTACCTTCCTTGCGGCTTCCGCGATTTTCCGTATCGGTTTGCCAAATAGGTATCTTTTTGCATAACCTAATAAGACAGTAGTTATAACAGTTAAAAATAGTAGGTTACCAAGGAGTACATTTGGCAATATTGTAAGGTCGGCAGGCTTTTGATAATCATACAACAAATAGATTGAATTATAGCTGGCGCACATTAACGTTATGACGAAAAATAAAATAAGGAATTGCTTTAATGAAAAAAATCCGGCATTGATACGCTTATCTTTTCTCAGTTTCATTTGAGCACTGCCTTATAACCAAACCCACGAAGCGTGACGATCTCAAAATCCTTGCAACCCGAAAATTTGTCGCGGAGTCTTGTGATGTAAACATCCACCGTCCGCAAACCGGATTCACTTTCAATACCCCAAAATTCATTGATAAGCTGGCTGCGCTTAAACGTTTTTTTTGGATAAGATAACAGCTTGAAAAGAATGTTAAACTCTCTTACCGACAAAGGGATTTCTTCATCGTCCAATGTGGCGCTTAATTCGTCCTCATTCAGAACAAGGCTTCCTATGATCAGTTTTCTATCATTGGCGATGTTGGCGCGGCGAAGCAGCGCACCCACGCGCAAGATCATCTCGTCCATGTCGATTGGCTTAACCATATAGTCGTCTATCCCAATACGAAAGCCTTTTTGCTTAGAGGATATATCGTCCCGAGAGGTTATAAAAAGGATGGGAATTGTTTTGTTCTGATTGCGTATGGTTTCGGCAAACTCATAACCATCAATCTCCGGCATCATGATGTCGGAGATAATAAGGTCAAAATTGGATGTATATAACAAGTCATACGCTTCCGCAGGTTTTTTGCAGCCAACGGCATGATAACTGCTTTTATTAAGATAAGAACAGACAATTTGATTAAACTTCATGTCGTCTTCGACAACCAGTATATTTATCATGAAATCATCCTCCTAATCGGCGTAATTGTTATTCTAACTACCTCATAAACTACTATATCGAGATTTAATTATTGCACTGCCTAATTATAAAAGCTTGGGTGTTATCCTTCAATAATATACGCACATTCAGCAATATGCACATTTTAGGGATTCCACGCTAATTGGCACGCAATGTGACTGCGGCCACAGTCTTTGATAAGATACTGAAAAGATCAGTCGTTGTTTCTGACTGATCTTTTTTTGGCTCATTGCAAACTTCACTTGCATTAAATGTGTTGAAGCGAATTATTACTTGCTGTTGAACTTATTATTCATGAAAAGTTTTTGCCACCAGAAAAAGATCTGGAGCTGCCGGTCCTGGCAAATAATGAATCACTTGTCCCACCCACATTTGTGGTGTTACTGCTTCAGGAAACTCCGCTCTGACTCTTTCCCAAATCACTTCATTAAGAACAACGACATCCCCAGCCCGCAATTCAAGCGGGTATTCAACGATACCTAACTCCATGCTTTTTATTTCTGATGTTTCGACTTTACTTTGAAAAAAAAGATTGAATTGATTCATGTTATTTCCTCCTTAATAAATTTTGATCTTAAATCCTGTCTTTAGATTTATGCTCCTTTCTAGACGAAAAAAAGCACTATTCCCCTGTAAAGGGAGAACGGTGCTTCCGTCTTTGAGTATTTGATTATTTATATAATAATCCATGCTCCAAATTCTGTCTATACTTAGAGATATTAACCAACAAACAAACGTGTCCAATAATATTCTATCTTCTAAAAAACTTGCCATCTGTTTATTCGCGCAGGATAAAATCAACCTGTTGTGGGTTTCAATAGGTGTTCTGCCTTATATGTTAGTTATTTTAACCTGACGTATGCTAGATTTAAAGAAAAATCATCCTTATGTGACATGATACCTATTCATCCCTATTCAGAGGATAAAACGCCTTCAACATATCACGCATTTCCTGCTTAATATTAATATCCGGACGTTTCTCTTTCGCCAATGCTTCAGCCTCTTCAACTGTTGAAGCCAATCCCATCTCGATTAAAAGAGCGGTAGCAACAGTTCCAGTCCGATTACGGCCACCTGCACAGTGGAAATAAACGGTTTTCCCGCCTTTTACGGCTGCTGTCACCGCTTGAATGGCTGCCTGAACAAAATTTTCCTGCCCACTCTCATCTTCCACGATCGGAAAATGATGATGGGTTACCTCCTTTGGAAATTCTTCTGCCTTCGTCCCATTATCTCGCAAGTCAAATACATCAGAAATCGGTTGTTCTTGGAGGGCTTCTAGAAGTGCTTTTTCTCCACCGATATAGACCTTACCTGGAATTAATTCATGATAATTTGCCATTATAGTCCTCCCTTACCTCTCTAGCAGCAGTTGCTTCCGCCACTTACAGTCAGTCCTGCACCTTGCTCGTCTTCTATAAAACTCAGCGTAAGCTCGCGGATTTGATCAGCAACCCGAGCATCAATGGCAACCTCAATCCCATTCACCGAAGTCACAGTATCGTTTAGTTGCGGTTTCTCGAGCGACAACTCGTAGCTCGGCCCGCAACATCCCTCACCGCTATATCCAAACCGCAAAGTGGAGATTCCTGCTTCTTTCATCATGCTCTTAATAAATATTTTGGCTTCATCCGTAATAACCATAGCTCCCCCTCTTTCTAAAAAATTATCGGTTTCGTAAGCTCAATTAGCTGGTTAACTCCCACCACTTCACTTGGCTTCCAAGGAATCATGACCGTATATCCTTCTGCTTTATTCATCACTTCTTGAATCCAATACTCTTCCGCTTGCGCACGGCCACTAAGTACAGGGTCCATTGTTTCTACCGCAGCGAAACTCTGGTTGATCACCCACCATTTTGTAGGAATGCCTGCTCGCTCTAAATCCTTTTCGAGTCGCGAAGCTTCATAAACGGGCGTAGCTTCCGGCAAGGTAACAATAACGACGCTTGTCTCTTTCGGATCACGAAGTCTCGGCAATAAATGTTGGACAGACACTGGAGCGGCGCCTGAAGAACGGGCTATTTCTTTATGATATTCCTGCGTAGCATCCAGTAATAACAAGGTATGGCCAGTCGGCGCCGTATCAATTACAACGATCTCATCCCTTGAATGCTCGACCAAATCGGCAAACGCCCGAAAAACAGCGATCTCTTCGGTGCAAGGCGACCTTAGATCCTCTTCCAGAAAGGCAAGTCCCTCTTCATCAAGTGAATCCGCATGTTGACTGATCACTTCTTGCCGATATTTTTCAAGCGCCACTTTAGGGTTCACTCGGCTACGAGTGATTTGCTCTGAATGGTCGTCAAATACAGCCTCCAGATGCGCTGCCGGATCAGTTGTGCTGAGATGAACTCGGTGTCCTCGTTCGGCCAGTCCTACTGCAATCGCAGATGCGATCGTTGTCTTGCCCACTCCTCCTTTGCCCATTGTAAAAATCACACGAATTGAATTTGCCTCCATATCCGAAATTAAAGCCTCAAGAGATGGCATAGCAGCGCCGGGCTCTTTTCGCTGTAGCGGACCTTTAGCACCTTCAGGATGAGCGAAAAATGCACGTAGGCTTTCGATACCCGTCACATTAAAAGGGGCTAGAGGAACATGGTAATTTTCTAATCTTTGTAGCTCATTTGGCATCTGCGCTAATGCCTTCTGCTGGCGATCTGCAAAACCCTGGGCTACTTCATCCCCACTGACCAAAGACGTGAATAGTCCATTGATAATGAGCATCTGATTTTCGATTCCGACTCCCCTTAGTTCGGAAGATGCACGCGCGGCTTCCATAATTGGAGAGGAGTCAGGACGCGTAACCAAAATCAGGCTGGTTTGCTTGCTGTCTGATAAGGTATTGACAGCCTCCTGGTAAAGGTTTTTCTTAGCCTCTAAACCCGCAAGCGGACCTAAGCACGAAGCACCGTGTGAACTTTCATTTAAGAATCCACTCCATGCCATAGGGAGTTGTAAAAGGCGCAGCGTATGGCCAGTTGGGGCCGTGTCAAATAAAATATGGTCATATTGGGATTTGATAGCTTCATGGGTCAAGAGGTTTGAAAACTCATCAAAGGCGGCGATTTCCACCGTACACGCCCCAGAAAGCTGTTCTTCCATGGAAACGATGACTGCACCAGGTAGAACCCCACGATAAGGAGCTACAACCTTCGCCTTATACGCTTCAGCTGCCTTTTCCGGGTCTAAATTAGCCGCAAATAAATGAGGAATCCCTTCAATCGGTGTAGGCTGAGTGGAAATCATGGTACCGAAAACGTCCTGCAAATTAGAGGCGGGATCTGTACTTACAAGCAATACCCGTTTCCCGGCATCAGCTAATTTCACTGCAGTTGCACAGGCTACAGAGGTTTTCCCTACGCCTCCTTTACCGGTAAAGAACAGAAAGGGTGTATGGAGCTTAGTAAGTGGATCAAACCGTGTGGACATAAGCAGCCCCCTTTCTTTTTAGAGTGTCTTCTTTTTTACTTCAAGTCGAATCCGAGGCTTAGCGGTCAGTTCCGATGCAGAAATCCCTGTCCATTGCTCTAACTCTTCATTGGAAGGGTAAGCCCGTTTTTTTGCGACCTTTCCGTTAAACAAAACGACCGGCAATACACTTGGACCCTCATCCGTCAGTAATTGTTTAATTACCGTATTAGAGATAAAGGCATCCGGCTCGCTGGTCAGGTTGTATCGTGACACTTGTACTTCCTGCTTTTTCAAATTATGGACCACTGCCGAGATACGAATTAATTCAGGATCAACAACAGGGCCGCATACCCCTGTAGAGCAGCACATCGCTGGATCATAGATTTCTATGCTCTTCATGCACGCCATCTCCTTTACTTAGAAATCCAGCCGGGAAATTCCCGGCTGGATGTAAATGAATTATTCACCCGTTTCTGCAAATTGCTTAATACGTTCCCCCACTTCATCCCGAACCCGCTGAAAGACGGCCCATTTTTCATCTTCTGTCCCTTGGGCTCTGGCCGGATCATCAAATCCCCAGTGTTCCCGTTTCACTGAAGGCGGCGTAACGGGACATTTATCTGCCGCATCCCCACATAAGGTGACAACAAGGTCGGCTTTATTCAGCAACTGCGGATCAATGATATCCGAAGTTTGAACTGAAATATCAATTCCAACTTCGCTCATTGCTTGAACAGCTTTTGGATTTAGCCCATGAGCTTCAATGCCGGCGCTATATACGTTCCATTCATCGCCTAGATATTTCTTCGCCCAGCCTTCAGCCATCTGGCTGCGGCATGAGTTTCCTGTACACAGAAAGTAAACTGTTTTCTTATCCATAAGTTATAATCTCCTCTCAATTTAAAACCAGATCAACCGCAGGTATAACCCAAGCAGCGTGATAAACAAGGTTGGAATTGTTAATAGAATACCGGTTTTGAAATACGTTCCCCATGATATCTTTACACCCTTGGACGAAAGCACATGGAGCCATAATAAAGTAGCAAGAGAGCCAATCGGTGTGATCTTCGGCCCTAAGTCTGAGCCAATGACATTTGCATAGATCAAGGCCCCCTTGATCAATTCGGAAGTATGCGTAGCATGAATCGCCAGAGCATCGATCATAACGGTAGGCATGTTATTCATCACCGAAGAAAGGATCGCAGCGATAAAACCCATCCCTATTGTTGCAGCAAAGAGCCCCTGATCAGCAACCACCTGAATGACATCAGCCAGTACATCGGTTAGGCCAGCATTCCGCAATCCATATACGACCACGTACATGCCAATCGAAAAGAAAACGATCGCCCATGGGGCACCCTTAACGACTGCCAATGTCTCTACAGCAGGACTTTTTCTAGCCATCAATAGGAAGAAGATGGCGATAACTCCGGCTACGGCTGATACCGGGATGTTTAGGAATTCACTGACAAAGTATCCTACGAGCAGTACTCCAAGTACCCACCAAGATAATTTAAACATCTTTTTATCTTTAATGGCCTCTTCCGGGTTCCGCAATTGTGAACTTTCAAAATTTCTGGGGATGCTTTTTCGGAAAAAGAGGTATAACACCAGGATACTTGCCCCCAAAGAAAATAAGGTCGGCATGATCATATGTCCCGCGTACTCCATAAACGTAACCCCAAAAAAGTCTGCCGATACAATGTTAACCAGATTACTGACAACAAGCGGCAACGATGTGGTGTCCGCAATAAATCCGCTCGCGATGATAAATGGAAATACCTTTTTTTCATCGAAATGCAGAGCACGAACCATTGCCAACACAATGGGAGTCAGGATAAGAGCAGCACCATCGTTGGCAAAAAAAGCAGCTACGACAGCTCCAAGAATCGTGACATAGACAAACATCCTGGTCCCGTTTCCATGGGCAGCTCTGGCCATATGTAGGGCAGCCCATTCAAAGAATCCAATTTTATCGAGGATTAAGGAAATGAGAATGATCGCAATAAATGCTAAGGTAGCATTCCAGACGATCATAGTCACATCGAGGACATCCGTAAAGCTGACCACGCCTGCGATCAAAGCAAGCAACGCTCCGCCGCAAGCAGACCATCCAATCGACAATTTCTTAGGCTGCCAAATCACAAAAATTAAAGTGACGACGAAAATGAAAAAAGCTGTAAAAACCAAAGACAATCCACTAACCCCCATTTAATCGCATGAAATTCGTAAACCTTTCTTATCAAGTTCCTCTAACTCATGATCTTGGGGAGGAACAAAAGCAATAAGATTTTGAATCAATTCATGCTGCATACTGTTGGGATTGACGGAATAAAAAACCCACTGGCCCCTCCGATTCTCTTTCAACAATCCTGCATCTTTTAATTTTCGCAAATGCTGACTCACCGATGGTTGACTTGTCTTGAATATTTCCACGAGTTCACAAACGCAGCATTCTTGTTTTTCAAGAAGCTTCATCATCGTCAGCCGAGTCTTATCCCCAAGAAGCTTCAGCATTTGCGACACTTCATCCAATTCATCCAGATCAAACCCCATGATTTGCCCCCTCTCCTAAATCATTATATAACTATATGCTTATATGCACAAGCGAAAAAGACCCGTTATCCGGGTCTCTTCCTTGTCTGCTTCTTAATCACAAGCACACATTGTATAATCCCCTTTTAATAAGGATAATAACGTTTGAGAATCCGGTAATGCATTTAATATCGTTTGAATATAAGGAAAGTCTTCAATACTTAGTGAGTAATATACCCACTGTGCACGCTTGGTTTCCTTTACTAATCCTTGTGCCTTTAATTTTCTCAAATGCTGGCTCACGTTTGGTTGAGACATATTCAATATTTCTACTAAATCGCATACACACCATTCTCTATCCTTAAGGAGCCCGAGTATGGTGAGCCTGGTTTTATCACCCAGTAACTTAAGCTTTTCAGCCATTTCTATATTATTCATCTACTCAGCCCTCTCAAGAAAACAAACGAAACGATCCTTTAAATCGATAACACTATCTTAAGGTTCATTTCATTCAAAATCAAGAATGGCTTAGCTTCACCTTATTGAAGAGCTTCTTTAAATTTTTGCCGATCGCTTTTAGCCAATCCTTCTATAAACCACTTCATTTTAATGTTAATCAAGTCTCTTATCTCACGGAATTTATTCATGATCTCTTCTTCCGAGCCTGTAGCCTTGGCTGGATCTTCAAACCCCCAGTGTACCTTTTTTACTTTCGGAGGCAATACCGGACAATGCTCATCTGCATGCCCACATAACGTAATAATGATATCGGAACGTGCAATAAGGGATAGTGTCACAATGTCCGATGTATGATTGATAATGCTTACCCCTGCTTCCTCCATGACTTTCACCGCTCTGGGGTTAAGACCATGTGCTTCCAGACCTGCACTGTAAATCTCAAAATCACTTGAGTGCAGCATGTTATAGTACCGGGCAAACCCTTCAGCCATCTGACTTCGGCAAGAATTACCTGTACAAAGAAATAAAATAACAAAGGACTCTTTCATGGATGTTTTCCTCCTTGATCGAATGATCAGTTATGTACTTTCTAAGTAAAGAATAGCAAATGCACCTGATTTTCTACTCCGCCACCGTGATGTTCAGTTCTTTTAGCAGTTCAACCACTTTCACCCGAATCTCATCGCGAGCAGCCCTCACATCTTCTATACTTCCTCCATGAGTAAGCGGATCTGTAATTTCCCATTGAACATTTCTAATCATAAAGGGCACCGTTGGACATTTTTCATTGACCTGCACACATAATTTCACAATGACTTTCGAATGCATTAATGTTTTAATATCCAACATTTTGGAACGGTGAGCAGTAATATCGATACCTATTTCCTTCATGGCCTCGATGGTATAGGGGTGAATCTCACCAGATTCGATACCAGCACTTTCAGCGATAACATGCTCCGAACCATAATATCTTGCAAAAGCCTCCGCCATTTGACTGCGACAACGATTCTGGATGCAAAGAAAATAAATGCGAATAGGTTGTTCCATGCCTACACCTCTTTCATATTTTTATATCATTATATAATTAAATGATTATATAGAGATCATACTTTATGTTTTTCGTATGTAAAAGCTCGACAATGGGGTCAGTTCTTTCATGGGACAAGTCTGTACTTAAAGATAAAACTTAGGAATGGTAAGTTTTCGAAAAATATATTTGCAATCTGCAATGAAATGTTTTATAACATAACTATGAGGTGAATGGAAATGAAACACGCGCGTGAATTATTTCAATTGATGACCCGGCGCTTAGGTTTACTCAATAAAGTCTGTTGTAGCGTGGGTGGATGTAACCTCTCTGTAGTTCAAAGTCAGATCCTATATGAAGTTGACCGTAGGCATACCCCTTCCATGCAGCAAATCGCAGAAACGTTAGGCATTGATGTAACAACGTTCAGTAGACAGGTCCAGTCCTTAATCAACATGAAGCTCATCGCAAAGACGCATGATCTTCATGATCGAAGAGTGTACCTTCTCTCCCTCACGGCGCAAGGGAAAATGATTGCTACCACGATTGATCAGCAGATGAACGCTTACTTAGACGAGGTTTTTTCGAATATGAGCAAGTTTGAAAAAGAGACATTGCTTAGTTCCATTGCCTTATTTAATGAAGCTATGGAGAAATCCAGCAATTGCTGTGCACCTGTAAATAGGTGATTTCTCTTAACTTATACTTGTAATTTGCAGGTATTTATAATTTTATAACAGGAGGATGGGATGATGTACAGAGATCTTTACGTTGCAGAAGTATTACAAAAATATCGTGAAATGGAATTACATCAGATTACTCGGCATGCTTGGGAATATTCGCAGGAAAAAACCACATTTAAGTTGCCGTTCCTCTCTTCGTTCTTCCGTCCTAAACTAGTCGTTCGCTACGAGCTCTGCTGCTAAGGTTTCAAAGAATCTAAAATAAAATTCAAAGGAGTGATTGATCATGTCTAAACTAACAGAAGATCAAATCCGTCAAAACGTTCGAGGTCGCTACCAGAAAATCGCTATTAAAAAAGAACCTGAGGCTTCAACTTCAAATAGTTGCTGCAGCTCACCCCCTGATTTTAATGCCATTTCTGCTAAGCTTGGGTATTCCAATGAGGAGCTGAATGCAGTCCCTGAAGGCGCTAATTTAGGTCTTGGATGTGGAAACCCGCAAGCCATTGCGGAACTTCAGGCAGGTGAGCATGTATTGGATCTAGGCAGTGGCGGCGGTTTTGATTGCTTTCTTGCATCCCGGCAGGTTGGGAACGAGGGGCATGTAATCGGCGTCGATATGACTCCGGAGATGATTAGCCGTGCACGGGAAAACGCTCTTAAAGGCGGTTTTGATAACACAGAGTTTCGGTTAGGGGAAATCGAGCACCTTCCTGTTGCAGACAACTCCATAAATGTGATCATTTCTAACTGCGTAATTAATCTCTCACCGAATAAACAACAGGTTTTCAGTGAAGCTTACCGGGTTCTGCAACCGGGTGGCCGGCTGGCTATCTCTGATGTTGTAACAACGGTGGAGCTCCCACCCGAAATTCGAAACAATTTAGAGGATTTGTACTCCGGCTGCATATCTGGTGCTTCTTTCATTGCCGATATTGAAACGATGCTTCGGGAAAGTGGTTTTTCCGAAGTTAGTATCGAACCCAAGGATGAGTCCAAAACATTTATTAAGGATTGGGTTCCAGGAGCAAATATTGAACAATACATCGTTTCTGCTGTCATAAAAGCGAAAAAGTAACGTTGTTGTTAGGAGGAATGGTTTATGATCGCTACTCTTGCTATTCGCCCAGCAAATCGGGATGACCTTGAAAGCATCCTTCGTATTTATAATCAGGGTATTGAAGATCGGATCGCCACCTTGGAAACCGACTCAAAAAACTTATCTTACATGGAAACATGGTTCCAGGATCACCAAGGGCGATATCGCCTTTTAATAGCGGAAACAGAAGGCGAAGTAATTGGATGGGCTTCGCTTAATCCTTATTCACACCGCTGTGCCTACAGCGGAGTAGCTGACCTCTCCATTTATATTGAGCGAAGCTTTCGTGGGCAGGGCGTAGGTAGCTCTCTGTTAAAATCTTTAGAGAGCTCTGCCAGCGAACTGGGGTTTTACAAAATCGTCCTCTTCACCTTCCCTTTCAATCAGGGAGGCCAAAAGCTGTATCAAAAAATGAATTACCGACAGGTTGGCATTTTTGAGAAGCAAGGGATTTTGGACGGAGAAATGATTGACGTCATGATTATGGAGAAATTGTTGCCTAAAGTAACGGATAAATCAGAATCGTAAGGCCGACTCCATTTCAAAACAAAGTAACAGCCCCCAATGTGTACTGAACACATGGGGGCTTAAAATTATATATTTGATTTCAAAATAAAACCTCATCAACTGGAACGGGATTCATTATTTTGAATGCTCCTTTAAAAGTGCTCCGATTTCTGAAACATACCGGGTCAGTCTCAAGCTTATTTCCGCCTTCATCACGTCTCGGGTAAGTCCAAAGCGCTCCTGGTAGCCGCGGCATAAGATTTGAAAATAAATGATAAAATCATCCTGTTCATTTTCCAACACTTTGATATTCCGCTGCTTCAATTCCCTCCGCAATTCGTAAGTATCCTGGAGGATTCGTTTTTGGACATTCTGCCCAAATATTAAATACAAGCCTTTCAGGGCGTTCGTGGAATGCGCAATTTCGTTGATGCTTTTTTCCACCATAGTGTCAATATACGGTAGAAGGATCATGTCACGGACTTTCGTTCGTTCTTCAATGGTCAACTTTTTACCCGATGTCCCTCGCTGTTGATCGTCATATTGCTCTGAGTGCTCCGCCATCAGCATTTTTGTCTTCCAGCGCTCATTTCCGTCCAGCTTGCTCATTTAAAATGACCTCCAATTTGCCCCGCTCTCTCGCGGGCCACACCAGAATCAAGTAAAGAAGATGCTCTCATGATGGCATCGCTACCGTACCTTTCTTTAATTTCATCAATGGCATGTTCCCTATTGCGCGCCCGGACACGATCATCAAACAAGGTGAGTTGCATGGCGCTATCATCTGACAGCTGCGAAAGCGTGATTGCAAGTCGTGCAACGGGAAGACCAGTCCAATTATCAATAAATAGCTTGAAAACTGCGGCGGCTACCTCGTGCGTCAAATATGATGGATCTTGCAGCTTCATTTGCCGACTATAAGATTTGGATTTATTGCCGTCGGTCTCCGAGACTGCTATGGAAACCAACGCCCCCATATACCGGTATCGCCGCGCTCGTTGACAGACCTCGATAACTAACTCCAGCAGAACTACTTCAATCTCAGAGAGGCGTGTATAAAGGTTCCATCGTAACGCCTTACCGTGTCCCACCGACTTGAGCTGATGGCGGATCTCCGTGACAACGGGACTTGGATCGACCCCACGGGCAGTTTGCCAATAATATTCGGCTTGAATGTCGCTTTGCTTGCCCATCACCACCCGCATGCGCCGCTTAAATTCTCCCAGCTCCATTCGGGCAATATCGCCGATCGTAGTTATGCCAATGCGCGAAAAGTTTCGCGTCATCCGGCCAGCCACCATAAACATATTCTGTACCGGCAAGTTCCAAAGTGTAGATGTTAAGTCATCAAAGGTGAGCTCATATATGCCATCTTTAGCTTTTTTGGCGTAATTATCCGTGGCCATCTTGGCTAACACTTTTGTCGGGCCGATGCCCGAGCGAGTCCAAACCCCTGTTGAAAGTAATATATGGTGCTGGATGCTGCTGATCATATCCTTCAGGTTTCCACCGAAATAAGCCAGCGATCCGGTCACGTCGAGAAATTGTTCATCAATGGAATAAGGTTCGACTAAATCGGTGTAATTACGATAGATCTCCGAAATGAGTAAAGAGACCTTTATATAGGTCCCCATTCGTGGCCGAATTACCACAAGCTCTGGGCATTTTGACATCGCTTCACCAACACGAGAAGCCGTCGTAACACCTTTCGCTTTTGCGATTGGGCATGCCGCAAGGACAATACCATTCATCCGGGTCGGATCGCCTACAGCCACCGGCTTATCTTTTAGATCGGGGTGCGCGGCTTTTTCTACACTAGCGTAAAAACTCTGGCAGTCCGACAATAAAATAACTCTGTCTTTAGTTTGCAGCACACCACGCGCCTCCAAATAAGAACATTTGTTTGTATTATATGCGAATGTTTGTTCCCCATGCAAAGGTAATAATATCCACCAATAACTATGCCGATATATTTATTTCTTTATGACGCCCTTAGCTTATATTTTTAATAACAAAATTAATTTTATTGCCGAAAATGGAATAAACATGTAATTTATATCCAATAAATGGGAGGGTTTTTCAATGAAAAGAAACTGGTTAATTGGTTTACTGGTAATCATGTTGGTTGGTTTAGTACCGGCAACCGGGTTTGCTGCATCGCCTAATCCTTCAATAACACAAAGCCCAATAACTATTATGGGGGATGGTTCCTTCAGTTATGACGGAGTTATAATGGATTCTGTTGAGGCTTTCGAGTTTGCATACGACAAATCAGATGGGGCTCATCTTAGATTTTACCTTGATGATAAAGAACATGTAGGGATGAAATTAGTAGTTTATTCTCCAGATGGAAAAGTATTTTATAACGGCCATACTCAATCTAGTAATGGATTTAAAGTTTTGAGAGATGGGGCTGCTGGACCAGAAGGAACTTACACAATAAAAGTTGTAACTGATGATGGTAGTTGGGGCTGGTATTATGGTGTTGCAGCTCGAGCATACTAAGTAAAGCTGAAAAACCTTCGTCGACCAAATATGGGTTGTTGCGAAGCCTTGTTTTGGTTGAGTTTAAACTCTAAACCCGGGCCGTTATGGTGCCTGGGTTTCTTTTGTTTGGGAAAGGTTTAAAATGAAAACAAGCAATGAAGGAGGGAACGTTATGTGCGGGCGATTTACATTAGCACTTCCTATAGATGAGTTATTATTACGATACATCATATACGAATCAACAATCACGGATTTTACCCCAAAGTATAATATTGCCCCTATGCAGCAGGTCCCGGCTGTAATCGGCAGCAAGTATGGAAACCGCTTAGGACTACTGCGCTGGGGACTGGTCCCATCATGGGCCAAAGATGACAAAATCGGGAGCAAGATGATAAATGCGCGGGCCGAGACACTCACGGAAAAGCCAGCTTTTAATCGCCTTTTGGCAACGCGCCGCTGTATCATCCCAGCCGATGGGTTTTATGAATGGCAGCAGCGCACTGGCTCGAAGCAGCCATACCGGATCCTGATGAGGGACGGAGGTATTTTCTCCTTCGCCGGTTTATACGATATTTGGGTGGATCCCGATGGTAACAAACTAGCCACTTGCACCATCATCACAACGGAGCCAAACAGCCTCATGGCTGACATCCATAACCGTATGCCGGTCATACTCCGACAGGGCGATGAGGCCGAGTGGATTGATCGTGAGAATGCGGATGCTCCCTCGCTTCTGAGACTGCTTAAGCCCTACGATGCCATTAAGATGAGAGCTTATCCCGTTTCTGCCGCTGTAGGAAATGTACGTAATGACTCCCCTGAACTTCTAATGGAAATAAAATAAGCCCGCTGACCAATTAAGGTTAGCGGGCTTTTCACCATTACTGCCGAATATTGCAACGGCTCCATAATTAATGCATCAGTTCAAATGCTCGGAAAATCAACGCGGCGCATTCAGCACGACTCAAGTCACGTTTCGGCTTAAACGTTGAGTCTGGATAACCGGTGATCACTTGCTCAGCGGACAATGCTGCCACTTCCGGTTTGGCCCAAACAGCGATCAAATATGCGTCCTTAAAACTAGCTTGAGCAGTAGGAATGCTATCTTTATAGGCGGCATTAGCAATCATTTTTGCAGCCTGCTCTCTTGTGATCGGATCGAAAGGCCGAAACTCCTTCGTGTTGATGCCTTTAGCCACACCGTTAAGAACGGCTGTCGATAACTCTGGAGCGTACCAGGCTGAACGTTGGACATCCTCAAAGGTAAGTGGAACATCAGATGTCTCCTGCAATTCCAAGGCGCGAACAAGCATGGAAGCAAATTCAACGCGCGTAACTTCTCGGTCCGGCTCAAATTGTGAATCAGATACTCCTTTGATAATCCCTTTATCATAAAGGGCAAGGATCTCATTCTTCGCGAAGGAATTGCCGATGTCATTGAAGCCATGCTTACTCCCATCACTCCCGAGTGATTCATTACCTTGACCCGAAGATGGAACTGGCTTTTCCACTGGCTGGTTCGGATTTGTAGGATTTTCAGAAGGGGCTCCTCCGCTCCCAGATTCTCCTGACGGTGGCGTAGGCGCAGGCAAAGTTTGGCCTGTGGCTGCTTTCGGATCTGTCTTATCGCCTACACTGTTCTCAGTCCAAACATCGATGGTGTAACTTTGATCAGACTTTAAGGTATTCACAGTAAACGATTTGTCCTTACCACGATGTAGTTCCTTACCACCCATTGCATAAACAAAGACTTCGTTCACGAGCAGAGTGTCTACTTTGACCGTCAGCGACGATGTAGTGGGATTAACAACTGAAACCTTAAAACCAGAAGACGGCAGCGTCACAAATGGAGGAACCGGAACTGCATGACCTTCACCAGCTCCATTAACTGGAACAACCGTCCAATCATCATATTCCTTAGCACTTTCCAGCCCGTCGATCTCTTTCGCAGTTTCCGGGGCTGTGATGATACCAACCACATTACCATCGCCATCTACGACTTTATACTGATCAGCACCCGCTACAGGCTTGACGATGATCACTACAGAATGCTCATCTCGATCTCCGATAGTGATCGGCTGGTCACCATCTGGATCGTTCGGATCAACGCTCCAGTCCGCTGGGAGGGTTCGCTGCGTGAAACTCGATTTCTCTCCTTCGCCGGTGTCGTTGACCGCCGCTATAAAGACAGTTCGCGTTTCACCGGGCTTCATGTTTGCGGCAGTGTAGTTCGCTTCTTCCGTTTCGGCGACCTGTTCATATTTGTCATTATAGACGAGATATTTTATGGCACTTTCTACCTTATCCCAAGCCAGAGTGAATCCATCAGATTTAACCTCTACAATATGCAGGTTACTAGGGCTGCCCGGTAGGGTAAGCACTCCATTTAAGTATGCAATATCCCCAAAACCTGATTCATTCTTTGCTGAAATTGAGTAATCATGTTCCGTTCCGCTTCCCAGTCCTGTGTCGATATATGACAAATCAGGGCCACTATAACGACTAGCAGCATCGCGTAGCAGTTCGTAGATCGAAGCAGTTGGGGAAGCGCTCCATCCAAGCTCTAATTCCTTTTCCCTGATTAGCACTGATTTAAACTCACCGGGAGCAGCTGGTAATGACAAAAAGCCAAGAATACTACTCTGCCCGTATCCACTGGCATTTTTGGCTGAAACCATAGCAGTGTATTGCTTGCCCGGTTCGATCCCGGTTACTTGATGTACTCCAGCGGAGTTAAGTTCCTTTTCATAAACGGGGTTAGCGCCTTCCTTTACTGTAAGAAGATATCCCTCAGCGGACATAGCATCATCAAATGAAACGTTGACCGTACTGCTATTGTTCGGTACAAATGAGACTTTCAAATTCTCAACCGCAGCAGGCAGCGTGAGCACTTTGAATGGTCCGCTCCAAGCGCTTTCGCCTAGATGGTTTGAGGCTTTAATCCGATACTGATAGGTTGATCCAGCGACTAATCCCTCTTCCTTGATCTGGTTTACTGGGTAGTTTACAGTCCACTGTTTTCCGGTTGTGATATCTTCCACTGTATATTGATAGCCATCCGTTAATCCAGTAGGCAACGTCCATCCGATTTGTGCAAAATCGCTTCCCACATTGTCAACATTGAGCACAGGAATGTCTGGTTGTTTTTGAAACTGCAAAGGGCCGCTGACAACCGTGGTAGTATTGCCAGCCATATCCTGCGCTTTTGCATGCACGTACCACTCGCCCTCGTCCGCCAACTTCAGGTCAACTTGGTCTTGGTCTGCAAGATCCCACGTAGCCGGTTCATCCGGCGTATGGGTCACCTTATATAACCGATTGTTAGGATCCACACCAGAGAGTGCATCCGAAAACATGATTTCGACGTTGATCGGATCACTCGTCCAAGCTTTTTCGGTCGGCGTGATGCTCAAGATCGGCGCGGTTTTATCCATGATAAGGGTTCCGACATACTGAACCTGGTCGGTTCCTTCCTTCCCATCGTCCGCGTGAACGTCAATATTTGTATAAATCCCTTCCGGGATATCACTAAGATTCCAAGTAAGCTCCCACGGCTTGGGCAGGGTAGCATTTGTAACTTGAACTGATTTTTCAATTCCATTTAGGCTGGCCGTGATCGTGACCGGATCTCCGTCCACATCCACTATTGTCCCTTGAATGGAAAGGCTTGGAGCACTCGAACTTACAGTACGATCGGAATTATCTACCGAAAGGACTGGAAACATATTCATAGTTTGTTTTTTCACATACCAGAATCCATCCGAGTGCAAACCATCATTCGGATAGGTTCCATCTACATCCAAAATATTGGTCTGCAAAAGTTGATCCTTTACCTCCGTTATTACTGCGGTTGCTCCCTTTTTATATTGAGTAACCCAAATATATTGACCAGCCGAATTTACAACTCTAAATCTGTACAAAGTTGTCCCACTTAAACCCGAGCCGGATGTTTTATAATAGTCGATCCCTTGATTAAGCTTTTCTTGATTATTCTTAACTGTATAGTTCCCGGTAGACGGATTAAAAGAATAATCAATGTACTTACCGCCACTACTATAAGCATCCCAAGTAGACTCTCTAGAGTCAAAGTCGCTAGTCCATTTTGTATCTTCAGTATATTCTGTTGCATTTTTTATACTGTACTTATCCCAATAAAACAAAGGCGTTTTATCAACTGTTAGCTGCCCAGTATACGAACCTGTTATCGTTCCGCCCCTACCGTCATCCACAGTAACTTGAATAGGCGTGAATGTTCCTGCTGTAGAAAATTCGTTAGTCCGCCATGACAATGACCAAGTTTTAGAAGTAGAAGTGTTCGAGATGGCAACTTGTTTAGCCACCCCGTTAATGGTTGCAGAAATTGATAAGGTATCACCATCCAGATCAGATGCACTCCCGGAAATCGTAAAGGTATCGAAGCCAGGTTTTAAGTTTATGTTTCTATCTCCTGATTGCGTAATCAGAGCTTGAGGTTGATTATTGGGCACCGTTCCACCTTTAACATACCAAAAACCATCTGAGTGTAATCCGTTATCTGGATATGACCCCTGAGCAGCGCGGATATTGGACTGAATTAAAGTCCCCTTGCCTTTTACCGTTCGCTGAGCCAATTGGTGCCAATAAGTGTCCACATACCACGAGCTTGTAGGTTCACCGGGTTTATTATAAACGTAATACTGCATAATATTTGAACTACCAGTTTGACCACTATAATAAAGAGCCGGGGATGTCACGCCTTCAAATGATGTGATGTGTTCCTGCATAATATAAGTCCCATTATTTTCTATACGATAAGACCTATACTGATCACCAGTAATTCCAAACGCGTTCTGGAACCAATACGGCCCCCGTCCAATATCACTATTATTTACATATTCGGTCCAAATTTGTGTATCTACAGCCGTATATTTACTCCAATAATAATAAACTTGAGGATTAACAGTTATTTTACCGTTATACGTGGTAGTGGAGCTTCCACCTTTTGCGTCTGTAGCGGTTACTATAATGGAGTTATCCGTCCCAACCGCAAGCTCAGATCCAGACCAGGTTAACGTCCACGTCTTAGCAGTTGAATTAGCTGCTATAGCTACTGTTTTTGCAGCCCCTCGAACTGTCGCAGATATATTCACACTTTCGCTGTCCGTATCGGCTATGGTTCCAGAAATCGAAAAGGTTCCACCGTCATTATAAAGGCTTTTATCCCCATTCTGATTAACGATTAATGTTGGCAGATTATCCGGCCCTAGGTACTCATAATAAAAAGACCCATTTACCCCATCACGAGGATATGCCGCGATATTAGTTGATGTGACATACCTCCCGGTAGGTTGGTCTTTTAATGTGCCATTCATAAGGGTGATGTCATATGCTGCATAAGTCTGAACCACTTCATAATCGGACCACCCCGGAGTTACCTGGCCCTTATACTGCAAGTAACTATACAAGCTCTTGTGATCTGAAGAGATGGTGTAGTACACAAAACTGTCAGCTGTTCCTCCGGTGTTCACAGAAATCATCGCTGATGCAGGGTCTGTCAATGTAGTAGTGCCAGTTGCAGGGTCAAGTTTATAGTTAGTATACTGAGTCCCCGAAAACCACGATGATCCTAAACCCCTTATATCAGATGCAGTTCGATACAGACCCCAATACTGACCTTGTTTTGTCGTATACTCCTTCCAGGTGTACGCTTGACCAGCAGCAAAAACATTCCCGCCCCCCCAAAATGAAAAGCCTGAAAGCAAGATTGCAACCGAAAGAATTAAGCTAGTTGCCTTTTTATACCATTTCACTTTATATCCCTCCCTTTTTAATTCAAATAAGAAAGGCCCTGTCATTGGACAGCGGCCTCATTACTATTCATCTTATCCTCAAAATTAAAGTCGAGCTGAACGCCTGTAGGAACAAGATAAATTTCGCCTTCCTCTTGATAATGAATAAGTGCTGCCGCTACACCGGGGCTTTTTGTTTCTACTACCGCAATGGCTGGAATTGGATTCTGATTCCCTGTTCCCTCGCTTTGCGGTTCATAGCCGTTCTGATTTTGACGATCCTTTATCAAAAGTCCTTTCAAAAGCGGATCGACGGCAGGTGTTATCAGTTTTGATGGCTGTCGGTCCTCGCCCTTAATGTAAACATAGGCATCAGCAACAGTTCCGGGCTTAATCATATCGCCCGCACTCTTAACCTGGTCTGTTTGAACCCCGACGAACATGGCCCCATCTTTCAGCTCTAGGCTTTCTCCATACTTACTGTCCTTCGCTGGAACGAGCATGGATTTGGATACCGGTATTCCCTTCGGAATCCCAATCTCTGTTGTTACCCAAGCTCCACCATCCAGTTCCTTTAGGTCTCGGATGGCATCAACCGGAACTTCGCTCTTTACAACCTTGCGTTGGACAAGCATGCCCTCAACCATGCTATTTGGCGGCAAATTATCCTCCGCCACATAAACAAGCTCTGTTGTTACCTGCTTTTTCACGATACTGCTTTGTATGACGATTGCTACCCCTGCCAAGATTAAAGCAGCAACCACAATCAGTATTCGCCGCATTGCTTTATTCCAAAATTTCTTCAACCTACGTTCACTCCTCTACTTAAATTCACCAAGATACGGTGTATGTCTTTTGATTGTGAGCCGATAGGCATCCAGTCCGAATATCCTACCAGCAACGAGCTTCACATTCGTATCAAATTGGGCTTCGATTCTTGGCACTGTCCCCAGATAAGTCACAGATACCCTCAACTCACTATCCAAAAAGTGATCATTAGTGAGGTCAGTATTCAGTTTTAAATTATTTTTCAAAATACTATGGACAGTTCCTTCGGCTACAGCTTCATTCAATTCCAAACGGCCGCGCTGGTTTTCTATTTCCTGTGTACTTGCTATAATGGCCCCATCCAGCGCCTGATCTACCGCCTTTTCAATTTTTAAATGTGCGTTGTACAAAAAAAGAAAGTCGGTCAAGAAGAACAAAGCAAAGGCGCCGAATAGGATCAGCGCCAGATTTCGAAACATATTTCATCACTTCCTTATCGGAAGAATGTATGAGCCAGGCCGTTCGCCTTAACACGAATCGGAAGCTGCACCGTCTTTCCTAATGGCTTTAGACCGATACATTCATATACCATACTGGTTTCAACTACAACGGTTTCTCCTCGCGCTACCCTCTTGGGTGTAGCCGTAAGAGATACCCTAGCCGGATCAATGCCCGACTTTTGCACAAGATGATCGAACTGTTCCCGATTCACACTGTCGTAGCCATTCTCTGCCTTTACAACCTCAAGCAACTCATTCGTAGCAACCGTCAATTTCTGTTGCTGGACGATGTAGCCGTACAGATCGATCCCAAGGTAGAGAAATATGGCTGCAATCAGCATGAAAAACATTAGTGGGATGGAGCCAACAGCTCCAAGGCGATTTTTAAGTGGAGCAAACATCTTCTTTTTCAATAGTTTCACCTCCTGCTACAAAACCAGAAATATGTCATTACGAAAGATTATCAAGTCTTCCTGTGATATTTTCCCAGAAGGTCGGTAGCCAGCCCTTGATCAATCCCCACACAACCACAATGGCCAATACAGCCAACAGCGCATAACCCAAAATCTCTACAATGGATGCCCCTTGCTGATTTTGTAAAGGATTGATCAATCTGAGGACGACAGTTTCAAAGCGGCGGACCACTTTCCACTTAACATCATTTTTCCAAGCCACCACTTTGTTCAAAAATCTTTTCATTTCAAATACCTCCTGAATTTTTATAAATTTTGAATTTGTGAAAAAATATCAATGAATGCAATAATAACTGCTGCAAAGGCATGAAGGGCAACCAGAACATATAGCAGCTTAATCTTCTCTGGCTGACTACGAGTGACTTCCTTTAGTGCGGCAAGCCGGAGTTTTCGGAGATCCCCCTTAATGCTGTCGAAATACTTTTTGGCCTCGCCATACCCACTGTTCACCCCGATCTTTACGGCAGAGGCAAAATCCCGCATAACAGGCACATCAGTTTCAGCTGCAAATAAGTCAACAGCATCAGTGAGCTTCATAATTCGGATATTGGCGTTTAATCGAGAGAGCATCTTCTTCATTCGTGGGCCACTCGTTTCTTCAAGCCTCTGAATGGTTGTCATAAATGACTTCCCCGTTTCAAGCGCAATCATCATTTTGCTGATCAGCTGAGGAAGATCACGAATAATTTCATCCTGCCTACGTTTGTAGGCTTTTGGAATCTCACCCATTTGTGCAAAGAAAAATACGACCATCGCAACAGGAATCGCCAGAAACAACATGGGCATGTGAAGCAAGAAAGGCAGCACGAAAAAAGGAAGGCTTCCGGCAAGCGATTTGACCGCTTTATCAGCAAGCTCTTCCTCAAATGTGTTTTCCTTCCCAAGTAAGTTGTACATACGCCGACGCTTCCCGCTCCCATTGAAAATAGGCAGTTTCAGTTGCATTAATCTGGGTATGATTCGATCTACGAAAAATACGGTGAACGGATCCATTCTTAATTGACGCAATTCCTTCTGGTTTTTCTGGAGTAAAGCTGCTTGGTTCGCATATCGCTTCTCCGAATCAAACCCCGGTAAAAGATTTTTCAATACCAGCCCGGTCAATATAAGGATGGACAAAAATAATAGAGCACTTGACACAAGCAATGGGCATTCCCCCTTTTAAATTTTATCGAGATTGAGCGATAAATAATCGTCCCCTTTGCCGACTGCATATAAAGTCGCAGCAGCAAAAGAAACGATATATATTTGTCCATGCAACGTATTCAAAAATACATTGGCGTTCCCATTATTCATAAAAGACATCATGATCGGCATCATCCACGCCATGCCGATCACGGTAAATAGCTGCTTCCGTTTACTTTTCGCTTCGATATCCAACTCCTGTATTTGAGTTATATCCTCCCCGATTTCTTCAACAGTTTCCTTCAAGCTGTCCAATGATTGGGGATGGAAACCTTCCATTTGAGCCAGCTTCAATTTGTCTAAGAAATCTTCCATCCTTCGTATCCGCAAATCGCCCATCATTTCATCAAACACACGATCAACGGGAAGACCAACACGTAGTTGATTCGATGCTTTTTCAAATACAGGCTTAGTCACTCCATCCATATCAAGCACCGCATTTTCCAAAGCCTTTTGAACATTCGGAAAGTCAGTGAGCTTACTGATGAAAAGACGCAAGTTGGAGGGCAGATCAAATAAAACATTCTGCCTTATTTTCCGTTTAACCTTGAGGACGATGGTTCTCGGCAATGTAAAACATAACACTGCACCCAGGCCAACGAAAAAGTAATTACCTGTAAACACTGCAATCGCCCCAATCACCATGATGGATAGCAAAACCAGGAAACTGAATTCCCGAAATGAAAGCGACCATCCAACCGTCTCAGCTTCTTTCCTTATTTGTTCATAGCCGAGCAATTTAGATAAAGAAAAGCCTTTATTCTCATTTGTTTTAGGAATGATTAAGGCCAAGGTTATAAAGGCCAAACTAAAAAAGTAAATGTAGAACATCCAGATCGGCATTGTCTCACTCCTCACACCAACGGGATACGACAGCATCAGGAGCACCTTCTGCGATGAGCTTCCGTCTTAATTTCTTTAGCTTTCCTACCTGATTGAACTGACGATTAACAGGATCATATTGAAAAATGGGCTGAATAAGGGGTTGATCACCTTCAAAGCCTATAAGCTCCCCTATCTCAAATACAACTCTTTTGCCTGTTGATGCCTCATATTTTTGATACAAAATAAGATCAAAAGACATGGCTATTTGCGAGGCTGCCATAGTGTTGTTTCCCGAAAGCTGAAGGAAGCGCACAGCCGCTTCTTCCGTCCCGTTGGCATGTATCGTCAGATGTACAATATGTCCTGTATTCGCAGCTACAAGCGCTTGGCTGGCTGCAAATTCATCCCGGACTTCACCGACCAGAATAACATCAGGATTTTGCCGAAGACTTGTTTTCACGAGCTTAGGAATGAGGTAGGCCTTCCGTTCATCCTCGTGCTCCTTGGCAATTACACTGGCTATGTTCGGATAGTTCTGGTAGGTTGTCTTCCCTTTGAGTATCATTTCTTCCGAGTCTTCGATGCAAAAAAATCGCGTCAGCCGGTCATAATAGGCCGGGAAACGAATGAGTTGCGTGGTCTTCCCACTGTTGGTGCCTCCAGCAATCACCGTATTAATACCGTAGGGCAGGATATCCGCAAGAAACCGGGAAATGTCCGGCGAGATATTCCCGTAAGCGATGCATTGCTCGTCCGAAAATACATCTGGAGGAAACTTGCGAATGGAAATGACAGGGCTACCAGTACTAACCCCGCCTCTTGTTACATCCATGATTACATTGATGCGAAACCCCCGATAATTGGCGTCAATTACTGGTTCATTCGCAGTCAGTGTCTTGCCGATCGGCATGAGCATTTTATCAATGGTCTGATAGATATGATCATTGTCTCGAAACCGGATTTCAATCATATGCATAGGAAAGCCGTCGCGTTCGACAATAACTTCAGCCGGGCCATTAATCTCGATACTACTGATGCGGTCATCGTCAAGGGCAGGCTGCAATACTCCCATTTCCGTAATCTCAGTACGGATATAGTCAATAACCTCTCCGATATCTACGCTAAACTTCATATCCCGTTGATCCCGAATGTAGTCAGAAATATGGTATTTGACCCGGTTTCGCGCCTGCTCATCAATAATGGCCCGAACAAATTCATCGTTGTAATTAGTGATGAGATATTGCTGTGTTCTCTCCAACAATGTTTTCAAATTTTCATCGTCCGTCTTGCTACGAGCATTTGTCGCCTTAATTTCAGGCCGACGGTACTGCACGTACTCTGCCGGATTGATCATTCCGATTGCCATGCTCCCCCTCCTCCCAAGCAGCAAATAATTGTTCTGGATGACTCAGAATGGTCTCTTCCTTGAAATCGCCATTCTTGAACTCACTGAACAGGCTGACATTCCGTACATCGTAATCCTGCCTTAAAACTTTGTAAGCGGCATAGGCCCGGATAATTTCAACCGGCTCATTCATGTTCAGCACAACGTGATCAGCTTCACGCAGTGAGAAGAAAGTCATCGGGTGAATCAACTGGCCCTGCAAAATCATAAAGATATAATGATAGCCGGACAAATGAACTTTTAAATAGGCAGGCATCTCTTGCAGCGTTTTATCCTGCTGAAGCTTAATCAGTGTAGGACTATCCAGCTTACTTTTGGGTTGAATCAGGAGTCCATCGAAACCATCAAAATGTTGAAGATAGCTATGAATCCCCTGCAACATTCCTCGGTCATAGTCGATCAGCAACTGATCCACCGTCTGTGCATGCCCCAGCTCTGAAACGCCCATGCGATAGGCGACACGCGGCAGCCCCAAACATGGAAGCTCTACGACAACAGCCGTTTCTTCTCGCTTTTTGACAAAGCTCAGTAGCTTCTCAAGAAGCAGTGACGAATCACTTCCTGCCGGATTCCAAAGTGCAATCATGCAGCCTTTGGTGGAACGAGGCATCCCTTTCTTTTTATTTTTGTTGAACACAAAACATCTCTCCTCTCGTATCTGCAAAGTGGATAAAGCTTCCCCTTCATCCTTTGAACATAAAAAAAGCCCCTACTCAATAAAGAGTAGAGGCCTTGTTCAGTGTGCAAACCATCGTTTTCGTTTTTCTTTGGGCTGATCCAGCCAATAAGCCAGCTCGCCTGCATCAGTAAAAGGATTCGCCTTTAAAGGATTTAATAAGGAGGGAACAGCCGGGAACATTTCCCGAAACTCTTTAATCATTTCTTCATCCGCATAGTTAACCACAACAGATGATTTTCGCATAAGGACTTGAACATTATTAATATGCTGAACAAGAAAGTGCAGATCCCAGGGAGCGGCTGACAAGGTTATGAATTGGAATTGGCTACGCAAAAATTCTTGTGCCGCCGAATTTAAATTTAACCTTTCCTCAGCTTCATCAACCAAGACGCTCAAGTCAAGAATAACAGCTTCATAACCAAGCGTATAAATTTCAGCCACATCAAAAGGTGAACGGTTTGGATAAAAATCAATTCCTTGCCGGTGAAATTTCAGTCCATCAAAATCCGTTGCGAAACTGACGATATCAGATGGTCGCGGTTCACTCCGATATTCCACAAAAGCTGTCTTCAATCCCCTACTCGCTGTTTCATAGGCAATTTGCAGGGTCGTATGTGTATTTCCGCTCCGTTTCATTAAACTTCCAACAGCGACAATATAGGGCTGAGGCACATGCGGAATGAGAGGTTTTTCAGCTTGGAGAGCTGGTTCAGTAGAGAAATCCTCCTGACCCACTTCTGGTGACTCCTGTTCTTTCGTTTCTTCCGCAGGCTCCAAGAGCAATTCTTCCTCCCTTGATTGCTTTTTAGGAATTACTTTCAATCCTTTTGTCCAATCTGTCAGCAAAGCCTGAATCTTGCCTTTGTTCTTCTCTAAGGAAAATCCAACTTTACTGCCGACTTTCTCTTTGGACAGTTGCGGAGATTCAGTATGAAAATTAGGAATATCAGCCAGCGTCTTCTTAGTTTGAATCCATTTTTGTATATCCTCTATGCTAAAATTTTCAGCCGCATAAACATCGTATATACCATACATCCCAAGACTTTTTTGCCAGCCAACATCCACTTCAGGCAGTACAACAATTAGACGCATTTCAGGTACGCGCATGCGCACTTCTTTAAGATAATTCACGCATTCCTGCTTACGAATCACCCCCAGCCCCCCGTCCACAATAGCAATTTCTGCATCAACTTGTCCTGCCGATGCAGCAACAGCAAATTGTTCCAGGGTTACATCTGTTCCCGAAATATCATCCCCCTGTGTTTTTAGCGCTTCAGTAAGAGGGGGCAAAATTGAAAGATCAAATACCAGATGCAACTTCACCGCTAGTTCCTCCTTTATCGAAAAGCCAGTCCAAAATGGACATCATCGCTTCAAAAATTTGGGGCCAGAAATTGATGATCAAATACCCAATAACGGATAGAAACAACACTAAAAAAGCAAATGACAACAGCTTTTTGTAAAATAATCCTCCAATGAGTAAGACCAGAAAAACAGCGAGTGCAAGGTAAATGTAGAAGTTACTTCCTGATCGGGCTGCTTCAAAAAGCTCCTCCCCCTTTTGATTCAAACGATTACCAACCTCTTCCGGATCAAATCCTTTGGAACCTTCTTTAATCTCTTGAGTTACAGAAGTCGTTTCGCTCGAATCCGCACTAACACTGAAAGGGATACATCCAAACAATAGAACCATGGACATCAGAATAATCCGCACCTTTGAAATCATTTCTGCTTCCTCCCTTTTATAGCAAAACAAAAACAACCCCTAATATTAGAGGTTGTTTATTTGGCATACATTTACATCCATGAGAACATAGCTTCGCTAAGGACAAGGTAATAATAAACTACTTTGAAGCTGTATGTCAATCCCTCAAACCCGTTAATTCTTGATAAAAACTGGATACATTTTTCGACCACATAGAACCTGTTGCATATACCCCATTTGGATTAGTCGGATTACTCAGCCATTCAATCGAGTTCGTATCAGGCGGTCTGTTCTTAGATAGCTTCACAATCGTCTTGGCTGCTATTTCGGCGGCTTCTCCTGTTGTCAGCTCTGATCCTTTTCCTTCCTTCCAGCTTCCGAAAACGTTCCAAGGATTCTTAATAATTTTGTCCGCATACTTATTACTTTTCGGTACAAAAGACTGTTCCGCGCCTGTGATAGCAATGAGAAAATAAGGATCAATCCCTTGAACTTTAGCAGCAGCATCAATCATCCTCAGTGTTTCTTCGTTGGCAAGCAATGAATTCCGTTTATTCAACCACTTTATCAAGACTGGAATATCCAATGCACGATAAGTCAGAATATCAGAAGAACCGGAATAGCCGAAATAAAGTAGCGGGTTAACAGGTTCTCCGTTAATGCGTACTTCAAAATGCAGATGCGGCCCGGTTGAGCTTCCAGTGTTGCCTGACTCTGCAATCTCTTCCCCAGCCTTTACCTCCTGTCCAGATTTGACTTCAATTTTATCTAGATGGTAATACCTCGTTTCCATATCACTATGCTGGATCATGATCGCGTTCCCCGCAGAACCCATGTAATCGGCAAAGATCACTTTTCCCGCCTTCGCCGCGTAGACTGGTGACCCACTAGGCACTCCAATGTCGACTCCTGCATGCAGCTTGATTACCCCGGTAATCGGGTGGACTCGGCTCCCAAAAGTGGATGTAACGTTTGTCCCATTTGTCGGCCAGATCAAGTCTCCGGCAATCGGAGACCAGCCTATTAGCGATTCTCCCTCTCCGTCACCATCAGAAAGGTAAGATAGCCAATATTCCAAAAGAAAGTCCTGGTCCTCTGCTCTTTTGGCTCCATGAACAGATAGGATTTCTCTTAGCGGTTCCCAATCTTCGCTGTACATCGGTTCAATACGCTGTAACTTATCTTGGGTCACTGTTGTAGTTAAAGGACCGCATGAAGAGGATGCCGTTTCGATTGTTGTATCAGAGGTGTAAGTATAGCGATAATCATTTTGAATTGTTTCTGCTTGTTCAAGGAGAAGCACAGGCTGTCGTTCCGTCACTGTCGATTTTTCATATCCGACTTCTCCATCCTCATCTTCTTTTTGAACGCAGACTTCTTTTACCGTAACTACCTCTGAATTTTCCCATGTAAACTTAGGACGAACTTCTTCAAAAGTTTCCTCTGGCTTCAGCTCCACTTCTTTGACATGTTCATCTAAAAAAGTGTTAAAAAAAGAAGGATCGTTCAATGAACGATCCACTTGAGCCAGCCATTGCCAATTCAAAACGTAGGGCTGAACCTGCACTTCCTGATCCGCTGTCAATTCTTCACTCCAACGGTTAGCTATATTCTGATAGGTGTCAAACAACTGTTCATCCACTGCTTCTTTGGTTCCATAGAAGAAACCGGATGATCGTTCTTGAGCAGTATTGTAACTGCCCATCACAGATTGTTTGGGAAGTTCAAATATGACGAAGTAAACCAGAAACAGTATAAGGAAAATCCCCAATGCACCAAGTACATACGGAAGAACAGCTTTTAATAGCGACTTTATTCCTTTGTTTAGAAGTATTCTACCGCCCTGCTTCAACAATTTTTCAGGATCCATAATCTCCCCCTAAACATGATAATTATAGTGTTTCCCTCCATGTGGCGGCGTTTTTGACCGCACCGCCGAAGAAGAAGGTGAGGGCACTGGATTTTTCGCGACTTCCTTATTCTCAGAAATGAGATTGTCGCTTGATTTCTCCGGTTCCTTTCTCAATTCACGCTGGATATCCGCCCCACGACCAGGATTGGGGTTCTTCAAATCTGAAGTAACCGTTTTATCAAAGAATGGATTTTTCGTGCTATAGTTATTGTTTACTTTATTAAATCCAACTCCAGTGTGATTTCTAAATGGTTGCTCCATTGAAGTAAAGTCAGATGTTCGTTGCATTGGCTTTTCTTCATAGTAAGGGCTCGATGATTCTATCATCATTTCAGCTTCATTCCCCCTACCAGCAATTACTTGATCAGCATTTTTACGAATCCCCGAGTATGCTTTATTCCCCAGCCACATTCCTCCTTGTCCTGCCTTCTGGATTGTTTTACCCCCGAAACCTCCGATTGCTCCACCGATAATAGCGCCCTCTGCGGGTTTCCCGGCCATAAGCCCGATGGAAGTTCCTAGCGCAGCTCCAACACCCTTGGCTCCTTGATTCAAAGCAAAGCTTGCTACATTCTTGCTGGCCTTGGATGCCCTACTTCTCCAATTTGACTTTGACAAAGACGTAGCGCCTGAAGACGAACTGATAGCAGGCGTTGTCCCCCGCATAGATGCGGTATCACCAACCGTACCGTCCGCCGATTCAGCCGCGCCTCCGTTCTCCCCTCCAGATTGGTCTTTAGCTAGGTTTGCTTTTCCGCCGTTAGATTTTTTCCCAGAGAACATTCTCCCCATTGCTAGTATCGTACCGAATCCCAAAGCTCTGCCCATTTTGGAATCCGGCTGCTCTGTCCCGAGGAGCCGTTGAACAAGATTCTGGATGGAAGAAAAACCAAATAAGTATGCCACGATCACCCAATTAGATACGCCATCATTGCTAAAATAGAGCAACAAAAAAAATAGCCCTAACGCCAGAGCGTGGGCGCAAGGCAATATCATATTGGCGATAAATTGATCCCACCATGTTTGCAGAGCATTGCGATAACGAGGAAACAAGGTCAGCATACAACATGCAACAAAAGTAGCTAGCAGTACCATCAGGTTAATCGATCGCATGGTATAGTCGTAGTTTAATTTTGCCGTCATGAATGCTGCTAACAGCACCAAGACAGCAACCACAAATCCGCGATAGCTGACCATATCATCATATCCAGATTCTCCAGTACCCCAAATCGTATTTAGGAACAAACCAGGATTCAGTCCATGATCAACCATAGTCGCCCAGATTAAATCTGTAACCCAACCGACTATCGTAGCAACAAACTTCCACAGGTACACGCCGAAACGAATAGATAATAGCCCAACAACAAAGGCTGTGGCATAATCTTTGGCTTTCGTTCTCCCCTCCCCGGTGTATCCATGCCAAAGTAGCAAAAAAGCCATCAACAGAAGTGCGATGATAACAGGATATGGTATAAAGTGTTCAAATGCAGTATAAATCGCATCTACCGCATTCATCATTCCTTCTGAGAAGACACCAAGATATAAACTAGAGCGAAGGCCTTCGGTACTTCCTCCTTGAAGAAAACCATCGCTTGTTGGATCAGGATTTTTCCCGAATACCAGCAAGGTTACATCCTTCATTCCAAAAGCCTTGATTAGAAAATTGGCTGCTCCGATAAGGACATCAGAAAGTGTTCTTTCAAGTAAGCCAGGCTTATTATCATCATCCGAATAATACTCATCAACTTGCTTGCTGATCACTCCCTTGTCATCGGCCGCCATGGTCGGTGTAGCAAAGACAAAGCTATGAACAAATATAAGAGCCAAGCAAAAAATGATTGTGATGCGGCGCAATCTAACTCCCCTCCTTCTCAGCTCGTTCCCTAATCCTTTCCTTGATGTAGCGTTTCCGTTCTGCATATAGGGGGTCATTAGGATCTGAGGTGAACAGCATCTCTTCAAAAGGAGCGGCGTCTACGTGGACAATGGCAGACTGGTTGTCTACTTTGACGAGCATATCTCCCTTACGCGCTTGATAGACCAGGAAATCCGCTTCTCCTTCGGTCAACGCCAGTTTTCCTCTGACCGCATCAATATCTAAAGACTCCTGAATGCCAATGATTTTAATCGGGCTATTCTTAATAGCAGCCATGCCTGCCTGTGAACGAGTAAATACCTCCAAGCCTTGCGTAACAGGTACGATCCCTGTATTCGTAGCACGCCCTTCACGAAACACACTCTCTGCCCAAACCGCTCCAAAGTCTTCATCCAAGAAAATATTTTGACATTCTTCAATGATAAGGAGCTTCTTTATTTCTGGATGTTTTTTCGCCCATCTTTCCATCATCCACCGTTCTGTAACAAACAGACCGATGGGCCTCATGATTTCTGGATCAAGGCGGTTAATGGCAAATCCAAAAATAGGAGCATTCTTAGGCTCAACGGTGGACTGTCCATCAAAGATGGCATACGAACTCATTTCTCCTTTTCGAGTAAATGGCTGCAACAATTCACTAGCCTTTCTGATCGCTTCACTTTTGTGGGTGCTCATCTTCTCCCAAAGTCCAATTAGCTCCGGCATTACTTTTCTAACCCTGCCGGTTCTAAAAACGCCATCCTGTACAACTTGACCCGAAGTATATAAGCTGTCAGGATCTGTATTAATTCCGCATTCTGTATATTGCTGCCTGATAGCACGACCGACATACACTTTGACTTCTCCAGTTAAAATAGAACGATCATAAACAGAGATCATCTTAAATGCTAATGCTTGCACCGAATTAGCTGCTTCTTCAATATCAACAAACCTTGTTCCATCTGCTAACTCCGTAATATCAACATCATAAGGATTAATTCGATGTTTCGAATGTTCATGAAGCTCAATAAATGGACACCCCAAAGCACGAAGGAAGTCGCCGTATTCCCCTTTCCAATCAATAATTCCAATCTGTCTGCCTATATGTGATGAGCGATGCGTAATGAGCATCGTAACAAAGGTCTTCCCAGCACCTGAACGACCAATAACACACATATTGTAATTCGCTAGTTCTGGATGCCAATTATCAAGCCATACTGGTCGCCCCATTCGGTCTTTGCCAATCACGATTCCGCTACGATGGTTAAGACCGCCGCCACCAAACGGAAATAGGTCGGCCACATTGGAGCTTTCGAGTGACAAAAAGTGTTCTTTGGATATGGATACCTCCGGGGCTGCCGGCATTATGGATTGCAGCGCTGCAAGTTGTTGTCCATCGGCTGAACGAAGATAAATAGACTTCCCCGCAAAACGCTGTACAAGCGAACGGCACAACTTCATAAGCTCCTTCCATTCAGGAGCGCTCACGATAACTTGAATGGAAACCCGGAAACTTCGTTCGACATTCAGACGAATCCGTTTTTGTCGCTCTTTCAGATCGGCGATTTCATCCCGCATGGCGTCAATTTTTCGGACATCCTTTTCATCAGCTAAGTCGGATAAAAGCCCGGCAATTCGCCTACCGATTTCATCCAATTCCTTATCGTTGGAAGAAGGATGAATATGGATCGCCAAATCCACATCTCCTTTACCATAGTCGCCTCTGACCAAAGAATCCAACATGCCCGCCCAGGTATTACCGGATGAAATTTCAGCGTAAAAACTGCGAAAGTACCTGGCTGGCGTAATCGTAGTCCCAATTTCTACAGCGAAATCATCGACCGCAACTTGGTTTGCGCTTATGTCTTTGGGGATCGTTTCTCGTATAAAGGAAGGGGCCGAAAAATCAGCTCCACTCGCTTTTCCGACATCAAGAAGGGGCTGCCCTTCTTCGGACAACCCCTTGCCAGTTCTTCTTTTCCATTTGAATATCAATTTTTCACCTTCTCAACTGATTTTCCCGCTAATCAACTTGGATTTCATCCAAAGTCAAGGAGTGTTTCACCCTTTTGAAGCTATCTGCCCGAATAGCATCAATCATCCGAGCTTGCGGGGCTAATTCGCGCTGTAATGTCTGGTAGGTGTAATTCCAAACCCCTGCTTTATCTAGTCGCTGATAGCGCATCCCTATTTGCTCACAGAAGCCATACAAGGTACTCTCCGCTTCCTCCAAAATTTGTAATGCCAGATCGGATCGTTCTTCCTCCGATAGATTGTTCTTTTTGGGTGCGGCTTTATCTAGCAGGGCATTTAATTTTTCTGCTCCAGCTTGAACACCTGTTTCTGCAACCATCGGATTATATTCAAAGATGACGTAACCGTGATAATTCCTGATCGTACCCTGATCCAGATTTTCCACCAAATACTCCCGAACTGTCTCTCCTGATTTCTTCAGGTCAGGATACTCGTCCGGGAGTTCTTGAACAGATTGCCCATACGCATCCGTGTAGTCCTTCATTTCAAACAGTTGGGATTGTGTGATTAAGGTATACGGCAACGATAACGTATTTATCAATCCCGAAAAATTGATCCAAACTGTTTTATTTTCTTCCTCTGATGCATTGTCCAGATTAATCGGCTCGACTTCAATCACCAAACGGTATTGATTTGCATTTTGAGAAAGCCCCTCCCATGCTACCTTAGAAGTCTTACTCCCTATCAGCCCCTGAACTGTCATCGGCTCATCTTTCCGATGCCGGAAAAAAAGAAATATAGCGCAAACCAAAGCAATGATGAGTATAAAAATCATCTCACGCCCCTCCTTTCTTATACAGGAACTTTCTCTGACGAAACCGCAGGCGTAACATCAAATAGTAATATTTCCATACCGGGAGGTTAGTCCCGGTATGTTTGAAATAGCAGAGATACATGCAAATCAGGAAGGGAATCGCGTAGTGCAATCTTGAATAAAACCAGTCCGTTCCTATGCGCGGTACTACTTTAGACATCTGAACGGACAGGTATCCTCCTACTCCCCACCAAACTGTCTGACTGAAGCTAAGACCAATGCCAAGCAGCGTTATGAACTTCTCTTTGATCTTGCTTTTGTACGGTATCGGATGATATTGTCCCCACATCACTTTCCCTCACAATTTCGACAAGTCTATACCCAAGAATTTAAATACCGCACCGAGTATATCTTCTGTCCAGAATGACAAAATCAGAAAGAGTACGAAAAACAAAATACGTCCCTTCGTTTCCCGCAATGTATCTGGTGAAAAACCTGCTCTCAGATAAGAAATCGCAAGCCATAGACCAAAGATAACGGTAAGAGTAACAAAAATACGCCTTGCCATATCCACACCGTTTGTCGTGGATTCATCGACTTTCTTTTCCAATTCAGTAGTTTCGCTTCCTTGGCTACCTTGTATTCTGTCTTTAATGCTCTCCGCATGTGCGACGTATTGAGCGGAACCGACACTAAGCATAAGGACTATGCATGCCGTCAAAATAACGAAAACCTGCTTAATTCTCCTGAATAACATCGATGTTCCTCCTTCAGTTTGATGTTGGCTTTTTACAAGCTCCAACCCGCTTGTCTTTCCGAAACTCGCTTACCGACCATGCGATACCATACTTTCTACTGATCCAACCTGCGAACATGGAATGACCTCCCTTCATATGTTCTCGATAAAAGCAAAAAAGCTCCCGCAGCAATGTGCAGGAGCTCCAAAATTAATGGATCAAGTTATATAAAAAAAGTTGTAGCCGCCTAATACCATCCAAGCCCCCCAAACTGCCACTGCTACTGTTTCTACAAACACTGGAGGGACGCCAAATAAGGGAATTCCCATCTTCCAAGGGAGGGGCCACAAAAAGGCGATACGTCCTGTAAAGATATCCAAGATTAGGTGCGAAACATAACCAATACAGAAAGCTAATCCCATGCTCGGAATAAACAGCTGGAATAGAAACCAAATTCCCGCTCCAAATAGCAGGCTATGAGTCAAAGTTCGTTTACCTGGAACCTTCTCCAAGATACTTGGCAGCACAGGAATAAATCTGCCAAGCAAACTGTTCGGGCGGTCTATATCAGCCAATAAGGCAGAAACGGCTACAACGGCAAGATGGGCTGGGGAATGGATGCCCAGCACTACAGCAGCGGTGATTCCACCCGCCAAATGGGAAGCCCCGTTCATACCACAGCTCCTTCATAAATAATATGCAAAAATGCTTCCGTCAATTTTGGATCAAATGCCTTTTCAGCTTGTTCCTTGATATAATCCAGCACCTTCCCAAGCGGCCATGCTGCCTTATAGGGTCTCTCAGAGCATAAGGCGTCAAACACATCACAGATCGCTACGATCCGGCCATACAGCGGGATCTCTTCGCCCATTAAACCATATGGATAGCCATGACCATCCCAGCGTTCATGATGCGATGCAACTATGGCCTTAGCCGCCTCCATCTCCTCGCCTGTATGAACAGAGAGTATGGATAGCCCATACTCCACATGCCGCTGCATTAATCTGCGTTCTTCCTCATTAAATTTTTCTGCTGACTCTAATAAGGACGCTGGAATAGCTATTTTTCCGATATCATGATACAAGGCCCCCTGACCGATAAGTCTGACCTCATGATCACTCAGTCCCATATGTCGAGCTAAGGACATTGAAAGCTCACTCACCCGCTTGGCATGTTCACGATCCAGCATATTAAGCACATTTTCCAAAATCAATTCTTCTCCTCCTTAAGCAACTGCTTTAATTCATCTTCAAACCACTTGGCGGCCTCGCTTCCGGTATCCAGCATCTTTTGTACAGATGCCAATAACCGCTGAGCCTTCTTATGTTCCTGATCTGCATCTTGCTTAACAAGCTGATCCGCCCCTTCTTGCTTCAAAATGGCATTTCGCAAATCTCTGGTGCTCATAGACTCATCGCCAGCTTTCACTAACATGACAGCCGGTTCATTTGAATGACTGGCTACACGATGGTGATACCAACTTAATGCCGGATGCCTAGACTCCTGCGTAGGAAACGTCCGGTAGACATGTACCAATTCCCGAATTTGCGCCGGGCTAATCCCTATTTGAGAAGACAGAAACTTTTGCTTGGCTCCGGCAACCAACATTGCATCCAGCAACTGCCCTTTAACGAACCTTGTTTCTTGCTCCTGTTCGTCAATCTGAATATAGGCCTGCAACAGTTCCTCCACTTTGGGCTGAGGATCTGGCTGGGCTACAGGAGGCTGGTACGGCAGCTTTAGAACATCAGTTATAACCTCCGGCGTTACGCCCTCTCGCTTGGCTACAATGGCAATCAGCTCATTGCGATCCAGATTTCCATCATGAAAAAGGCGGTGATGCCACCCACACAAATGAATGAGATTTTCCCGAATGTCCTCGCCACCAGCCCCACGTGTGCGGATATGGTGAGGCTCACCTTCTGCTGGATGATTACAGCGTTCGCCAGTTAGAGGATCAACATATTCACATGCGTGTCCCGATTCTTCACGAATGCTTTGAATGTTTTCTCTGCTCCGAACTCGTTCTGGTTTCATTAATGTCTCCATATTCCCTCCATACAGCTAAGCCTCAAAAGAAGAGCGGCGAAGCTCGATAGCTTGAAGCGCTACAAGATACAATTCCTCGTCCCAAGTGTACAGCCCCTCTGACAAATCTAATTCTCTCCCGTTCCACAAATTCAGACCCAACTCAACCAATCTTCTGGTTTGTCCGGTAAGCGGAGCTGTATCTCCTGTTGTTTTCCCGCGATCCCTCCGCTCGATAAAATCATCTGGATCATCCAAATAATCAAAGTACCAATCGAATGGACCATGTTTTTGCTCAGCTAGAGAGAAACATTTGAAGATTTCAGGATATGCCCCAATATAACAAGCAGAGCAATAATCCTTTGCTTTTTTAACAGCAGGGAACTTCGCTGTCATATGCTGAAAATTGATTTGGTGTTGTTCATTAGCCAAATACATATCACTTCCCCTTCCCCCTAAAAATGAAAGATCGTCTTGATCTTACATATCCATCAGTTGATAGGTGCCACAATCAACTTCAATGCAGTGCGTTCTTTACCATCAATCACCACATCCACGAAAGCAGGGGTGCAAGCCAAATTGACCCCTTGTGGTGATACATATCCCCTGGCAACAGCCACTGCTTTCAAGGCCTGATTTACGGCCCCTGCACCAATTGCTTGCAGCTCCACCTTTCCCTCACCCTCACGAACGCAACCTGCTACAGCTCCTGCCAATGCATTGACTTGAGACTTTGAAGACACCTTTAATACTTTTTCAGACATATAAAATTCCTCCATGAGCTTAATTTTGAGGGTTACCTCACCCTTTAAAAACAAAAAGCCTCTGACCTGACTTTGCAGGGCAGAGGCTATCTTGGTATTGCATTGTATTTTCGTACTGTCTTCAGCACATATATTCACTCATTATCGCATATTCCTGTATCAAAAATGATGCCCAAAGGAGTGGGAAATCCATGAGTATAGCAGAATGGCCACCACGGAACTATTGTAATTTTCATATAAACAATGCATTAGATAAAACGCTTAGAATTTACTGGGGCGGCGATATATGGGGAGGATTTCAAATTCAAGATATAGCACCTAATACTCATAGTTCAATAAGCTCAAGAAATGTCAGGAGACAAGGAGCAGATCTTGTTTTCCGCTTGAATATCAAAAGAGTACGTGCAGATCTTACAGAACACGAAATAGGAATAACCTCATTCAGTTTTTCTGTACCTCCCGTTTGGAACTGTCCCGAAACGACAATTATTCTATCAGGAGAAGCTGAATCTCTCAGCTTTTTTGCATTTAAGATAACGTATTTTTATGGTTGGCCCACCCAAATCTTTTCACACAAATTAACAAGTGTTTACCTTGGTGATTGGATATGCGACGAGGATTGTCCTCCAAGGTAGATGTTTACTGTACAATTTGTTTCGTTTCTGCATTAAGGTAGCTCAATATGGGCTGGAGATACTAGGGATGGTCAGCTCCCGTTTCTTCTTTATCCATCGTGTCTGCCTTCGCTCCGGTTCCATTCCACTAAACCTCTGCCCTTCCTTTAATCTCTCTCAGCCCATGAGCCAAACGTGTCACCGATACAAAAGGTGTTTGGAAACAAGCTCAAGTAGCAGGATTAGCAACCATAAAATCACTTTCGTAAGCTTCCTTTCTAAACGCCCAACACACACGCGCATGCGCATAGCTGTAGACAAATCTAGGCTACAACTGCAGTCGTATATATAAAGAGTAAGAAAAACCTCCACACCCAAAATGTCCAAAAACCTTGATATATCAATATTTCCTAGCATTTTGGGGTGTTAAAATTCTTTAACACAGGTGTTAAGAAATCTTAACACCCCCCTTCGACACTTCCCCCTTTCATTGAAAAGCGCTAAAAAATTACTTGGTCGCTTTGCGAATCTCCAAATACTGCTTACGGCCAATCAGCTTACCGTATTTGGCATTGGGTAACCGAACTGCTTTGATAGGAAGTTTGATCCCCTTCCTCTCCAAAATGTTGAAGTGAACCATCAAATCGACAATACCCGCATCCAATTTGGATTTATCCCCGCAGCAAATAATCTCTGGATTCATAAAAAAGGGGCGCTGTGTCACTGTGCGACCATATAATTTCAATTCAATCGCATTTACAAATTCATACAAAATTCCTTTGTGAAGCAAGGCATCAATAATTAAACTGGCATTTGTACGACTAATCCCCAACTTTTTGGCAATGTCAGACACACTAAAAAACTGACCCGTTTTCCGGTCAGTGAGCGCATTCGTATTTGTTTGCAGATAAGGGGCCAATTTAAATACAAAGGAATTCTCTGCCCCGGTTAAGTATTTCTTCTCATTCAGATACTCAATATTTTCCGATATATTTTGTGAAAACGGGGTGCGGTTATGTTCCCTCTTTTTGACAAGCATGAATCCTTGTTCATTTGCTTTCGTCTCTTCCGTATTAACTACATCTAAGTTGACTTCTAATCGACGTTTAGCTTGAAGCTCTGCCCGATCCAGCGTCCTCTTCAATTTCACTGCTTTATCTGTCACAGAATTTCCACTCCGATGTGCTCTCCTTTTAGCAAAACCACTCCCCATTACAGTCCATTCGTTGCAGTCGCATGAATATGTGGGATGGGACTCATTTCTTTCATATATTGCATTATTCGATCTCTCAGCCCTGTATTGCGCTGTACCATCTTGTTATTATTTATGGCCATACTCAGCGCCTTACGGGTTCCAATCATGGCACAGACTCTCTCCGCTCTCGTTAGCCCTGTATAAATCAGATTCCTCGCCAGCATAACATAATGAGTAGTCGAAACAGGTATAATGACGACTGGAGCCTGTCCGCCTTGGGCCTTATGGATAGTTATCGCATAGGCCAAGAGAAGATCCCTGAGCTCTTGTTTTCTGTAGAGAATAGTTTTTCCTCGAAAATCACAAGCCAGCCCTAATTCATCTGTTAGTTCACCATCTTCATTTTTCAAAAAGGTGGTTCCGATAACCGTTCCAATATCACCATTCAGAACTTGTTTGCTGTAGTCATTGCGGACTTGAATAACCTTATCTCCTTGACGATAAGTCTTGTCTCCTACAACCAGTTCCACCTTGTCTTGAGAAGCAGGGTTCACTGCATCTTGTAGCCGCCGGTTGAGTTCATCTGTGCCAATTACTCCTTTCTTCATTGGGCTGAGTACCATGATGTCCTCAAGAGAATAACCTTTTTCCAAAAAGCGCAGCACACTAAGCACAACAAGATGAGCAATTCGTTCCGGCTCAGGTTGTTCAATAAAGAAGAAATCATCCTTACTCTTGTCAATGACGATCTGCTCTCCATGATTAATGCGATGAGCGTTCATGATAATCTGGCTTTCTTGAGCTTGACGAAATATTTCCGTCAAGCGGATATTCGGAATACCCGCTGCCATCATGTCATTCAACACATTCCCTGGACCAACGGAAGGGAGTTGATCACTATCTCCAATAAGCACTACTTTCGTATTTGGCCCAACGGCTTGAAATAAGTGATAGGCCAGCTGTAAGTCCTTCATGGACACTTCATCCGTAAATATGAGGTCAAATGGCAGCGGCAAATTATCACCATACTCTGGTTCCTGCCCCGGACGAAATCCAAGCATCATATGAATTGTCGAGGAATCCATCCCCGTCAACTCCCCTAGCTTACGAGCTGCACGACCTGTCGGCGCACATAACCCTATCGCTGCGTCAGGATAGTGCCTGCGGTAAATGTCGATCATGGCCTTAACAACCGTTGTTTTTCCTGTACCTGGATTGCCTGTTACAATGACCAGTTGTTGCCTGAACAGCTCTCGTATGGCTTCACGCTGCTTTTCAGCCAACAAAATCCCCTGTTTCATTTGATATTGTTTGATTGCAATATCTAAAGAGGGCATAGCTCCGCCACTCCGGTTTGCCATGCAAGCCAGCTTGTGTGCAAGTTTATTTTCATATATGAATAGATGCTTCGGATAAATCTTATCCTCTTCCCAAATCACTTGTTCGTGAGCTGACATTAACTGGACCTCGGTTAAAATGTCCTGCTCTGGAACACCCTTCAAAAGCTCCATCGTCCGATCTATTAGATCACGTTCAGACATAAAACAATGGCCGCCGCCGTAGCATGTTTCATTTAATATATATTGCAACGCAGCATTCAATCGGTATGGTGAATCAATAGTGATACCGATGGCCATTGCAATTTCATCTGCCTTTAGAAAGCCGATTAAACGGATTTCAGTAAGCCGGTATGGATTACGTCGCACAATATCTACACACTCCGCGCCCCACTGCTTATACATTTTGGTTACGGTATCCGCAGTGATGCCATACGGAAGTAAGGTCATCATAATCTGCTTAATTTCAAAATTGCTTTTAATGCTTTCAACAATCTGTAAGGCATTTTTCGTACCAATCCCTTTAATCCCTACGAGGCAGTCAGCACCTTCAGACATAATTCGTTCGAGCGCTTGATCTCCAAAATGCTGCACGATCAACTCTGCTCTTTTCTTCCCGCAGCCCTTTACAAATTTAGAACCGAGAAACGAAACAATCTGATCTTTGGTTTTAGGCAAAGGACGCTCCCAATTCTCTACTGAAAATTGCTGGCCATATTTGGCATGAGTTCCCCATTTTCCATGAACTGCAATTCGCTCACCTTTGTTTAAACCAAAGAGATTTCCTTTTATAGCAAAGGGTTCACCGCCGTTATCCGGCTGCCATCGTGCTATGCCAAAGTTATTCTCCTCGCTTAAACTACCATTACGTGGGTGAATAAAATAAACGACATGACCTGTACTGGTTTCTAATATTGGAGCTTCCATCAGCTTGCCCCTAGCTGCTGACGTAAATAGTCAAATAACCGGGTAGCCATTGTATGCGGGGATGATTTGCTTTGGAACTCTGTTCGCATTATAATCTTTTCCAATAACGTTTTAGGAAAGTTAATAATTTCTTTGCTGTTCCGCAGAAAGACTTTAACCTTCTCAGCCATAGTGTCCTTAGTTGCTACATGCTGTATATCACTAAGTTCCGCAGCCATTACTCCAACCGGTTCCTCATACACCTTTTCAACCAATTCGTTCATCTGCTGTTCAGCCACTTCTAATGCCTGCCGCGCTTGTATCCGTTCTTCTAAAGTTCTGGCTTTATTGATTTGATCCAAAGCACTTTTCATAGTACTTTCAATTTTATTGACTTGAGCGGCTTCTACGAATACTTCTTCAATGGGAACTGCAATCTCTACTTGCTGCTCCTCTGGTTCAAGCCCAAGCATTTTTTGAAACTCGGCTGCCCCAATAATCTGACCTGAACCGGTGAACTGTTTTAAAACTCCTGGGATACTTTTGATAAGGTGCCACACATCAGCGGGAAGATGAGCTGAACAATTGTTTTCATCAACAGAATAGTTCATTTCGATGAAAATGTAGCCCGGCATAATAGCTCGTTTTATTTCTTTGCCCAGCTTTCCCTGATCAAGCAAACGGCGTGTTGTAGTTGTAAATGTATGTACGGATTTAATCCATTTTGCAGCAGTTTCACTTCTTGAAAATGACCAATCCATCAGCTTCTTAACATTATTTTCTTTACCCGTCATGACTTGAATCGCAAACGCAGCAGCCATTATCTTACCCCCAAATCCGTTTTTATTGTTTATTAGCAATGAATATTCAAAAAATAATGCTACGAAAAAGTAGATAAATTACACAAATATTGTTTATAGACAATGGATTAGGCAAAAAAAACGAACTCTTCAATGTTCAACTTCTGTTCTTTACAAAGTTTATAAATCCCACCGAACAATTTTATGCCACCGGTCTTTTCCTTCTTCAAGACTCTTGTAAGATAGGAATAATCAACCCCTAAAGCATCTGCTAACCCGGGGATGCTAATACCCTTTTCCTCTGAAAAGGCAAGCAACTTATCTACATTTATCTCCAAGTAAATCACCTCGATTATTGTTTTCTAACAATGAAAATATATCATGTCCACAGACAATAATCAAGCAATTATTTTATCTTTTTTAACTGGTTTCATTGCCTACAGACAATTTCTTATGTAAAATAAATCTGAGGTGTTTAAAATGTCGTTTGAAAAAGAAAAATTTGCTCAGCTCCTTACAAAGGCTAAAGGGAATCGCTCAATTAATAAGTATGGAAACGAAACCGGAGTTGATCCCGGCTATATTTCAAGGCTTATGCGTGAATTAGTAAATTCTCCTCCAAGCCCAACCGTAATAAAGAAGCTTGCAGAAAAAAGCCACAACGAAGTCACTTATGAAGATTTAATGACTTCCTCTGGTTATTTAGACGATGGTAAAAATAACACTTTGACAAAAGTTGATACTACAAAGCTTCCTTTGCTCGAACGAATTTTCTTTGATGGTTTTTTAGAAGCATCGAAAGAAGAGAAAGAAGAACTCATTAGATATTGGCACGAGGAAATTATGCAAAAGAAAAAATCCCCACCTACGGAAGACACGAATACTTCATCAGCTTGGGATTTAAAAGATAAATGAATGTTGGTATAATTTAGGCAAAGTCCCTCTGGGGCTTTTCTTTTCACCAAAAAACAGAACATACATTCGCTTTAAACGCGCATTTAAAGGAGGACTTCCATGAATTTGGAACAACACGTCTACGATTTGCTTAATTTTCTAAATATTCATTATCCTCATCAAATTGATGTCGAGGCTATCGCTTATGCATGCAACGCTGAAATTTTTCCAACCCCACTTCGCAGCCACTGCGTTCCCCATCCTACAAAAATAGGCTGGAGCGCTTTATATATTCAGGATGATTTATCCCTACCCGAATGGCGGCAGCTTGTGGCTCATGAATTATGCCATCACGTCCTACATGTAGCATCGCATCTCGAAATTTCAAAATTACATATTCAGCGGCACGAGACTGAGGCAAAGCACTTCGCTGATTATTTACTTGTTCCATTCTTCATGATCCATCCATCTGATTTAACCCACATCAATTATTTTGAACAAGGGGTGGAATGGATCGAAAATCAATTCAAAGTTCCAGTTGATTTGGCAAAAAGAAGATGGATTCAGTGGAATGAGAAAACGGCTGTTATTTCAAAGTAAATACGCAACTTTAGAATGAGGTGATATGGTTATATGGCTGTTCTTAAAGACAAGAATATTAAAGTTAACCCTTGGTACTTTATCATTGATGAAACTATTGATGGTGAGCGTGTTAGATTTAAACGTCGAGGCTTTAAGGGCAAACAGGATGCTAAGGAGGCAATGGATCAATTTATAGAGGATCTAAAAAATATAGCTAAAGAAAAGAAGCAAGCCGAGGAACAGAAAAAGAAGGAAGAAGAAAAGCTAACCTTAGCTCAACATATTGATTTGTGGATCAGAACAAAAAAATACTCAGTAAAACAAAGCACTTATGATATCTATCTGTCCCATATAAATAATCACATTATTCCTTTCTTTGGGGAAAAAGATGTGTCCGCATTAACTGCTGATGATTGTGACGAGTTCTTGTTATATTTAATTAATGAGAAAAAATTGAAACCACGTTCAATAAAAGGCATCTTCAAGGTTTTAAAAACTGCTCTTGAACAAGCTGTTGAAAGAGGACGCCTTAAAAAAAATGTAGCGGCAATGGTTACTTTACCACGAATAGGTAAGAAGGAAATAAGAGTATGGAATTTAGAGCAACTACGAAAATTTGATGAGATATCAAAGAATCATCCATACTATGTTTCATTCCTTTTAGCATATGCTGGTGGCTTTAGACAAGGGGAAGCACTTGGAGTGAATATCGTCGACGTATACACTGATTCAAGAACCATTTCAATTGTCCAAACGCTATCGCACGATGGAAAGAGACTTGAACCAGGTGCTAAAAATGATGGGAGTGTTCGTAACGTCTCGTTCGACAAGAAGACAATGAACGAAATTGAACAACGAATTAAGATCGTTGAGGCAGATAAAAACAGAGCTGGCAAGAACATATACCAAGATTACGGACTACTTTGCTGTACTGCGATCGGAACACCAATAAATCCAAGGAACCAGCTTCGAGCATTTAATGGACTAATTAAAAAAGCCGAACTTCCCAAAATTTCGATCCATGATTTAAGGCATACTCATGCTACCCTTCTTCTTATGCAAGGTGCCCACCCTAAGAAGGTGGCAGAAAGGCTTGGCCATACCGATGTAACCATGACTCTAAACACGTACAGCCACCTATTGCCAAACATGCAGAAAGAGTTGGCTGATGACTTTGGTTCCTTTTTATTTTCTGAATGATTAACCGAATATTCGCCTTTATACAGAAAAGTGCATAAATATAAATGTCGTTTGGTGTCCGATTTGGTGTCTGAATAGAAAAAATTAACCCGAATTAGGGATTCTCACCGAGTAATTAAAAAAAGTATAATCCGTATTACTAAAGGCTTTTTCGGACTATCCCGGGTTAATACGGAAAGCGTCTCTTAATTCGGGAGCAAGAGGTCGCAGGTTCAAATCCTGTCGTCTCGATATCTCAAAATGCCGAAAACCCTTGATACATAAGGGTTTTTTCTTTTATCTTTTTTAGAGGAATTCCAAGCTGATTTGATATTTACCTAATGTGGTGCCGAATTGGTGCCCTTTATCTCACTAAAGTGTCTCATGCCCCCTTTAACCACCGTTTGAACACTTCTTTATCAATGAGAAACAGTCTCCCCGACCTTACCACATGGAACTGCCCTGACTTTACCAATGAATATGCTTGATCTTGCCTGCTTTGTCCCTTCACATCGGCCCATATACATCCCTTGCACCGTTCCGGCTGCTTTGATTCGGATCGTAACCGCTGGAGCTTAATCCGTTTCCCGGCCATGTCTCCGCTCATCCCGGTTTCTTGGCGAATTAGCCCTGCCATAGGTAACCCTGATCAGCCATTTGATGATCTTCACGATCCACCACGCTTCATTCAAAATAAAAAAGCCGCTCCGATTAAGGAACGACTTTTTGAATTATGTACTGAGTTTATTTCGCAAGTCTAGCCTCATAAACTGCTTGAAGATACGGAATGCCATGATAAATGAAAAAGTAAGCATAAGCTGTTGCTACATCCCAAAAGTGACCCTAAACCCTTGTCCCTTCAATCTGAATACGTATCTTAGAAGCAAAGCGGCTATAATTGGCACCGCAACATACAAGCCCAGTGTTTCAATTATTGACATGGCCATTACTTTCATTGAGTTTTCGAAGGAATTCCCAATAATATCCATATAACACCCCCCTGTCTCTTTTTTCGACAAAGGGGTTAAAATCCCAGCAAGAGGATGGCGACCGTGCCGGCCGCCGCAAAAACGCTGATATCTTTGCTTATAAGAATACGTACTTTATAACTAGTGCGGAATGACAAAATCATTTTATTAAGCCGAAGAAAACCGGGTCAAAAATTGAATTGCTAGATTTTACCGAAAGACATGAGTTGTAGCCAACTGATATCATTAAACATCTAACTATTTCGTATCTATCCAACCTGGCTTTTCATTATGTACCGGCATTTCGGAAAACTACTACATCCATAAAACTGCCCTTTTACACTGTTCCGAAGAACTAATTTGCTCCCGCATCTCGGACATATCATTTCGTCCACAGGGGTTTCTGCTATAACAGCCTTTGGCGTTGGGGCGTTTCCCGGGTTCATTGCTAATATCATTTCGACCAACGCTTCACGATTAACCAGACGGACACGGTTTGACTTGGCCAACTCATATGCTGCTGCGGTGAAATCGTTATTTGTGACAACCCAGGCTTCCGAAGCCCCGTAATGAGCAATAGCAGCCTTAGCTTCTTGTACAGCTTTGATTCCAACATTTTTACTGTATCGTTTCGCTTGGACGACGATCTTCATTCCATCCTTTTGAAGGAGTAAATCAGCACCGTAGTCGCCTGTGGCCTTGGTCACTTGCGTCTTATAACCTTGAGCATAGAATAAATGGCCAAGATAGCGTTCGAACTGAACGCCTTCCATTTTGTCTATGTCAGCGATACCGGATTGTTTCAGGCGCTCAGTTCTTTTGATACCAATCATAATAAGTACCACGATAAATACGGCCACGGCCAGCACAGTAACAATAAGGGTCGCTTGGAATGACTTCGTCAGCCCGAACGTCCCGAATATAGAAACAAATAACACCAATCCTAAAAGCCCCTGGATAAACTCCTCTTGTTGCTTTGCCTTGCTCTTTTTCCTTGCCATAAAAAGACCTCCGTCGAATTGGTATATTTCCAAATTATTCGACAATAGGGACTTTTCTCCTGCCTGAAATGGGAAAAGGCGAGAAGAGTTAAGCCCCGGTTTCAGCCCCGCATTCATGCGGGCGAACGTGTCATTCTCACCTTTTTCCATACTCCCATACAGTCACGAGAATCCACCATATGGTGTTCAAATTAGGATCAAAATCCATTCAAATTTTGTTTATTCATCAAACTTATATATCTTCACGCAATGTCCGAGAACAGAATAAAACAGATGAGCTTGTTGTACGCGTTCATGAGCTGTATCAGAAGCATCGCTTCCGCTATGGGTACCGTAAATCACATAAGTCTGAAACGTTCTACCTTGAAAATCTCACTTGTACGACGACTGCAAACGTCGTGCAAACGGTACTTCAGTAAATCTATTACTATAGCTCAATTCGGATTCAAGCGAAACTAAACAACCAGTCACCGATTGAATATCGGCAACTGGCTGCTAGTTAAATAAGGTGTTTTGATCCCTGTCTTACAAAACGGGGGGGGGGGGGCAGTCCCGGCAGAGGCTCATTTTGCTTTACAGACCTAAACGTCTGTATTACTCCAAAATTATTTTTAAGCTTACTGAAAACCAAAATTCAATTACGGCAAGCCCTTATCTCCTGAGATATTGGTAGTTTAGGGCAACTTAATTATATGATTTTCTATTTCTACATCCAAATTACCTTACTAATCAATAACTTTATAATATCTCAACATTGCATTCTCTTTGGGGTAATAGATATAAAATGAATCATCGAGTTTTTTTATATCCACTAATTCACTAAGTACATGACGCTCATTGTCAAACATGTAAAGTAAATTCAACTCATTTAATTTGTCATTAGGATTTGTAATTCGTTCAATTCGATACTTGTTTATCTCGAATTTGTAAAAATGTCTCAGTAAAGATGCATGAATCTGGAATACTAAGTCTATAAATATAACTCCCGTCAAAAATATTAGTAAACCCAATACATAGTTTCCTTTAATAGTACTCAAAAACCCTTGTTCTGGTTCCAGTATCATTAAAAGGAAAAATGGAGTAGTGGACCAAATGAGGCAATTTATCATGATAATTTGACTTAATATTTTACTTTTGATTTGTTTAAACCATGTATATATCCAAAAAACAAAAATCGATAATACTCCTATTACCCAAAGAATCGACCACAACGTAATTAATTTATCTAAAAATGATTTACTTATTTGAAATGCTAAAAGTGGGGTTAAGAGTGATACAGCAATTATAGTAGATATCATAAATCCTTCTGCAAAATTATCTAACAAATAGTTGACTCTTGGCTCTAAAATCATATTAACAATAGTCTTATTGGATGTTCTTATAAAAAGCTTTATAAAAACGTATATTAGTGTTAGTGCCGGAATTATAGCTAATATGCCTGGGATACCTTTATCAATCAAATCCTTCATGTTGGTGTTCGCTCCTTAATATCTTTCGTAATTTCAAATATTATAATACTATCATGACTAAAACTGTAGCCATAAGATAATAGAAAGCAAGTGGAATTGAATTAGACATATTCTTCTCTAGAATACTAATTGTTATTGCATATAATCCCGCCAATAGAAGCATTTTCCATAAAAAGACAAAAGAAGCTAGCCATCCTATAGCCACTCCAACTACTGCCATTAACTTAAAATCTCCACCGCCGACAGAACCAGAAATCAATAGGGCTGCCAGATGCAATACTTCCGAAGCTGTAATAAAGCCTAGCAGATATTGTCCATAACCCTGATCCGCAATGAAAAGTCTGATCAAAAGCATGTAGTCTAGCCCAATTATCACCAACCAATCAGGTATTATGTGCTTCTTTAAATCAGTATAAGTAGCGCCCCCCCAATATGAGCAGCACGGGAAAATCAACCCACCATAACTCCACTTCTTTCTCCCTACCGAAGTAAAAATCAAGTGTTACTCTATGTATAAAAAAACAGCCTCCAAAGAAACTGCTTTTAGCAAATCATGGTATAATATGACTTGCAACAGAAAGGCTTAAAGGGCGGTCGGCTAGTCTCCCGGAAGGGAGGTGATGCCTGTGGAAGTATATCAATCGTTGACGCTAATGATTTCATTTGCGACACTCGTTGTACTTATACTTTCTTTCCACAACAAAAAGTAGACCGCCCCTGACAAGGTAAATGGCCTACTTTTTGTCCATCATCCATTTGTTAAAGCCTGACCGCCCTTAAAAGCGGCTGTTGCAGGGGACGGTTACCGCCGTCCCTTTCTTATTCTTATTATACATTATATAGTGTAATATTACATAGTTGCAACGCCCTGTTTTAAAAGCCGCTAATAAATAATAATGGCAAGAATAACATCAGTGACAAAGATAGTAGTTTAACTTTTACCATTTTACCACACCTCTAAAGTCAGTATTGCAGCTGCAGTTTTTTTCCACAAAAATCAAGTAATGTAATATAATTATTTTTATTACAGTTAAATGTATACCATTATTCATATTATGGAATTACAATGAGTAAAGTGATTTTTTTCGCAAAAGATGTAAGATTGTAATTAGAACCCGCACCATAAAAAACTATTCTTAATACTCTTACCTGTTTAAAAATTATCTTGATAATAGGGGTGTGAATAAAATAGACAATAAAATCCACGAAACTCAATCGAGTAAAAATGTTATTATCGAGGAACGTTCTACCTTTGAAGATGAACAGATAAGGCTTATCCAACAAGTTAAAGGCGGTGGACCTCCGAAACGAGTTGATTTGCATAGTCTCCCGAAGCCAGTACGTTATATCGGATACTTTTTAATATTTAGTGTAACTCTATTCTGCCTGTTAATTATCATTCTCAGTATTTTTAAATAAATTAATGTAAAATATTGGATAACGAAATTGTATTAGTCGTAATTGTTGACTATAACGTGCATTATTGAGTATCAAGAAAGGACCAGTCATTGTTTCTGACTGGTCCTTTCTTTTACAACAATACATATTTTTTGCCTTTGAGGTGATTTTTCTTAGAATTTATTCTTTTCCTAAGGGCCTTTGTACTACTAAAAAAGATCCGGGGCTGCTGGTCCTGGCAAAAAGTGAATCACTTGCCCCACCCACATTTGTGGTGATACTGCTTCAGGAAATTCCGCTCCCAAATCACTTCATTAAGGACAACGTCATCCCCAGCCCGCAATGCGAGCGGGTATTCAACAATACCTAACTTCATGCTCTTTCATCTGCTGTTCCTATCTTGCTTTGAAAAATGACATTGTACTGATTCTTGCTATTTCCTCCTTAATAAATTTTGAAGTTAAATCCTGTCTTTAGATTTAAGCTCCTTTCTAGACGAAAAAAAGCACCATCCCCCCGTAAAGGGAAAACGGTGCTTCCGTCTTTAGATTATTTGATTATTTAAAATATACTCCATACTCCAAATTCTCTACACATAGAGATATTAACCAACATAGAAACGTGTCCTATAATAATCGATCTTCTAAAAAAACTTGCCATCTGTTTATTCGCGCAGGACAAAATCAACCTGTTGCAGGTTTCAATAGGTGTTCTTCCTTTAACCCTATTTATTTAATATCCATGGCAATAAACCATTCACCATAAACTGTCCGGTCTCCTGATCTAACCGTTCAATTACCCTTATCATGCGTACAACATCAATTTCGCCAACCGAGATTTCACTCAGCTGGCACGTATTTTAAAGGCTCTTCAACAGGCGCTCTACACTTGAAATTTTGAGGAATCCGGCCTGTTTCGAACTTTGTCATTTCCCAATTTCCAGAAGGATTTTCAAAAGTAATTGTTGCTAATTTATTTAGAGGATTATGCGGACCCTCAAATGTTCTCACTTCAATAATTATCTTGAAATTAAATGAACCGCTTTGTATCTTTTGTATTTTTTTCACTTCTTGACAATCGTATGAAACATTATCTCCAAGACTAGAATGAACCTCCTTAGTTATTTCAGGAATTAATAAAGCAAATCGTACTCTGGACTAGCTCTTTTAGCCAATGTGGCAGGCATCTGTCCGCCTTTCCAAGCTGAGTGAAGTCAGCGATTTTCTTAACTGGTATGATGCAAAAGATGCTGGTAAAGATTTCGTACCAAAAAAAGAAAAATAAGCCCGTCGACCAATTTAGGTAAAACGGGCTTTTTGCCTCAATATTAAGTTGTAGTAAAATCCTTGACAGAAGAGGGAAGAGCATGTGCGCGCGATTTACATTAGCAGTTCCTCAAGAATTTTTTTATTAAATGCATTCCACCGTAATACATTCACGACCCATTACCTTCATTTACAGCAGTTGGTATTAAAACATAATCAATCATATATCTCAATTCTAGAAACTGCTACCGGAAATTGCGGAAAGAAAACTCTGAGATACCGTAAACCTCCCTGCAACTCCAACTCGACAGCCAACTGATTCACGAAATGGCCGGTGCGTAAGTTTCTAAACAGCTTGCCATCATAAGAGTAAGAGATCTCTACCTTATCTGAAAAGGTTTCCTTAAAAACAACGACTGCCTTATTCACATTCTTTCTGCCCTCAAGATCTACCATGATCCATTGGCCGGATCCTTGGACATTTGCTTTCCAGAATGTGTCCACGCTTCCATCGACCGCGTTCATGGCCGGATGCTCTGGTGCGTAACTACTGCAAAACACAGGGCGGCTTTTGGCAATATTGGTATTTCCACTGCTACTTGGTATTCGCCGCACATCAGGAGGTCCAGTCTGAATATGGAGTTTCTGTCCCTTCCATTCCCGCTCACCCTCAGCCCTCAACTCAATTAGGGCCGCCTGAACCCCCTTGGCCCTGGCTGAAATCTGGATTCTTCCTGCATAATAGGAACGAACCTCAATAGCTCCGGCCCCATCTAGGAAGCTTCCATTCTCTCCTGTGAGCTCCATTATTCTTCCTGTAGGGAAAACAGCGCCTCCTTGCACAATCTCCAGCGTAACGTTAATGGTGTTGCTGATCCGTTTACCCTTCTGATCCAGCAGTTCGACCATAACGTATGCATCATCCGAACCGTCCGTTCCAATTATTTGTTTGTCCGTAGTTAGTCTGAGTGCATATGGCGTCCCTTCTAGGAGTTCCGGAGGAGGGGTAATGCCAAGTAATTCGTTACGATACCAATACCAGGAACGGAGAGGAAGCCGGTGATAATCGATCATCCCCATTGAACCCATATCAAATACAAAGCTTCCATGATGAAAGCCACACCATAGAGCCTTTCCGGAGCGCCATTCGGGATTTTGCTCAACACCGTCTGTATAACTTGATGAAAATTCTCCGGGCCGCTGACCGATGGTACTTCCGTATTCGGATACTAAGCTAGGGAATCCGGGATTGATATAAAGTGATGCCCCATCACCGTTATAACCGGCTAAATCTCCCAGTGTGTCAAAACCCTGACGTTGGGCACCGCCCACTGCCGCTGGCCGGGCAGGATCAAGCAGATGGCTCTCTTCAACTAGACGAACAATCAGCGCTCTTGCCTTGTCCATTACCTCTTCTTCACTAAAGAAAGGCTCATTGCACATGCTCCAAACAATAATGCTGGGATGATTCCTGTTGGTCCGGATCATTTCACGCAGCGTTTGCAGGCAGCTTTCTTCAAATTCAGCTTCATCTTCTTCGTGAATCGGATAGGCGCTGGCCGTCCAGTATCCTTCTATGTTTGCCCCGCCGACTCCCCAAAAGCAAAGCTCAGACCAAAACAGAATACCCTGTATGTCACATTCGGCTGCAAAATAAGGATGGTGGGGATAATGAGACCCTCGAATAAAGTTCATGCCGCAGTCCTTGATCAGCTTCACGTCACGGCGGATTCCTGCACGTGTTACTGCATCGCCCCATCCTGCATGGTCCTGATGGACATTCGCGCCGTGAATATCATAATGGCTTCCATTAAGAAAGAAACCTTTCTGTGCATCGAAATGGAACCAACGTATGCCGAAAGTGGTCACATACTGGTCCCTCAACGTACCGTTTTCGTAAACTTGACTGGTTAGCGTATATAAATGCGGAGTGTCCGGATGCCATAATTGCGGTTGATTCACAACTCCATGTTGCTTGAAAATATAATGCTCACCAGATTGCAGATACTCTGAATGGATTAGCTCAAGTATGGGAACTCCAGCATAATCAACTCGTGAAACCAGCTTGCACTCCAAGGGGTGTGTATTTGCGTTAATGACCTCTGTCTCCATATTTAAGACTGCCTGTTCAGTTGATACTTCGGATGTCGCTACATATGTCCCGTACCACTCAACGTGCAAAGGATTGGTAACTATCAGATGGACATCCCGGTAGATCCCGCCATTGAACACATGCTCGCCCGCCCGGGGGGCCAACCGTGGATTCCACTGGTTGTTCAGTCTTACAAAAAGCATATTCTCTCCCTCTTGAACCAGAGATGATATGTTGACGGCGAATGCCGTATAACCACCTTTGTGCCGGCCAGCCAATCGGCCGTTCACATAGACTTCGGCATCCTGGAAGGCAGCTTGAAATTCAAGCAGAATTTCATTTCCGATCCATTCGGGCTGGATCAGCAGCACTTTTCGATAACAACCATAGCCAACATAAAATTCATTCTCCATAAAATAAGGAGTCCCAAACGAATGCGGAATCCCAACGTCATACCAAGCCGAATCGTCGAACTCCTTCTCCTTGCCGGAAATGAAATCCCCATACGAGAATTTCCAGCTATCATTTATTAGCTTCTTGATGCGTTTAGTAAATACTTTCAGCTTTTTTCCACTCCTTCATATATGGCGCTCACTTAAAAAAGACAGGGAGGTTGATCGTAAACAGCCCTATCTTACTTTGGAGCCGAATTCAAGCGTCCGAATCAGCCCTTAATACCTGTTGAAGCTATCCCTTCAATAAAGAAACGTTGAAAGACACTAAAGATGATTACGGTAGGAATAACGGCCAGAGTCGCACCCGCCATCTGCAGGGCATAATTCGTTCCCCCCATTCCCTGGAATGTAGATAGCCCGACAGTTAGGGTCTGGTTCTTGATACTGCTGATAAATACATACGGGCTGGCATAATCATTCCACAGCCAAATGAACGTGAATAAAACCATCGTCACCAAAGGTGGTTGGATCAGTGGCAGCATAATTCTGGAATAGATTCTGAAATGGCCGCATCCGTCTACAATTGCCGCTTCGGACAATTCTTTGGGAATCCCCATTAAAAATTGCCGCAGCATGAAAATAAAATAAACATCAAAAGCAGCGGGCAATACGAGTGCCCAGAACGTATCTGTCAAATGAATGCTTTTGTAGAGTAAGAATCGCGACACAATCGTAGTGTCTGGAGTGATCATCATCGTCGACAGAAGCACCAGAAATAATAGGTTCTTTAACCTAAATTCAATTTTAGCAAAAGCATAGGCGGCCATCGTTACTAATATTCCTCGGAGAATAATAGTCAATGCTACGACCCGGAAGCTGTTGAAATACCACCGAAAATAGTACTGATCCTTAAAAATATGTGAATAGTTGTCCAGTATAATTTTATCCGGAATAATAGTTCCGAGCGGATTGACAAACACCATGGCTGTTGGTTTGAATGAGGCAGAGATCATGATGATCAAGGGGATAATCATCAGTATTCCGACGATTAACATCAGAACGGAAAATAAGGCTTTCCGAATTTTCTTCGGATTATATTTAGACATTAATCTTGCACCCACTTTTTCTGTGACTTCCATTGGATAATCGTAATAATTAGAATGATGACAAACAAGACCATGGCTTGCGCCGAAGCATAGCTATAGCGGTTGAAGTTAAAAGCTTCTTCATAGATATTAAGAGAGATAACCCGTGAAGACGTGCCGGGACCGCCGTTAGTAAGAAGCTTGACGATAGAATAATTCTGGAATGACCCTATGGTAGTTGTAATAATTAGAAAGAAGGTTACTGGGGAAATAAACGGCAATGTAATGTTGAAGAATTTTCTCCAGTAGCCGGCACCATCGATATCAGCCGCTTCAAAAAGCTCCTTGGATACCCCTTGCAGAGCTGCCAGAAAGACAATTGTCTGAAAGGCCAGGTTAATCCAAACATTCACAATGATAATTGAAATAAGGGAAGAATTAACGCCTCCTAACCAAAGCGGAGGGTTCGTTACTCCTATAAGCTTTAAAAACTGGTTAACAGGCCCTTTATATGGGTCAAGCAGCAAGGACCATACTAACGCGACCGCTGTAATATTCGATACGTACGGAACGAAAATCATGGTCCGGGTAGTTGCCCTGAGATAAAAACGCTTGTTCAGGAGAACCGCCATCAGAAGGGCCAAAATGATCGTTGCAGGAACATACCCGACGGTAAAGCAAAAGCTTTTCCAATAGGCATTCATGGCGACATCGTCCGAGAAAATACGAACGAAATTGTCAAAACCCACAAAGTCCAATCTTAAAGCTCCGAGCTTGTTATAATCTACAAAACTAAGAACGACAGAAAAAAGGATGGGGATTAAATTAAACAGAATAAAACCGATAATAAACGGTGCCAAAAAGAGAAATGCGGATAATTCTTCAGTCTTTCTTAGAGATGTTGATCTTATCTTCATGTTCATACCTCTCAATTTTTGCCGGCAGGTTTTAATCTGCACGAAGCCATGGCCTGCCGGCATCATTTTGCACTTACATAAACCTTCCTTCTTGGTCTTGATCCGGGTTAATTGGTTTCGGCTTTAATGGCCTGGTCAGACTTCTGCTTGATGGCCGCAACCGCATCATCCAATGATTTCTGTCCAACCATGTACAGCTCGCCCTCTTGCAGCACGGTTTGACTGATGATTGTAGCACCCGGTCCGGAAATCTTCTCATCCGCTACGCCTAAGGTATTATCAAAGATAACATTACGAAGTTCATCAACCGTCACACTTCCGTTGGAAGAGTCCGCAATATCCTGAAGCAGCGCCGTTTTATCGGCTTCGCTCACGTTTTGCAGTGGCGGAATAGATTTGTTTTTCTTGTAGATGTTTTCAGTCAGATAATTGACGAATTTGAATGCCGCCTCTTTATGCTTAGAGTTGCTATTTACGCCGAATGCGCCCCCTGCAACCAGTGTGCGATCGCCGTCACCGGAATCCGGAACAGGCACCTGCGTCATTCCCCATTTCCATGTTATTGGATAAGATTTTTTGTCTGTAAGAACGCCTGTATACCATCCACCGATCAAATGCATGCCATAGTTGCCAGTCATGAATGCATCCCAGGCAATCTTCTGCGTCTTGAATTCGCTCCAGCTTGGCTGTACTTTGTACACATTGCCCAGATCACCGAAAAATTTCAGTGCATCTTTATAGGCTGGATCATCGAAATTGGAGGTGCCGTCTTTCTTATAAGCCGGCACGTCTTTTTGTCTTGCAGTGAAATAGAGGTAGTTATCATAATCGAGCATCAGAGAGCCATAGATTTCTTTTTTAGGATTCGTCAGCTTCTTAGCTGTTTCGATATAATCGCTCCAGGTCCATTTCCCTGAAGGGTACGGCACTTTGGCATCGTCAAAGATTTGTTTGTTGTAAAAGATGTACCATTTGCCGACATCTGATCTTAGGTAATAAGTTTCCCCCGCGTCGTTCTTCACCAGATATTGCCCGTAAAGGCTATCCAGGTCCACTCCGGCGGTCTTGGCTAATTCGTTTAACGGAGCCAGATATCCGGCAGCCGCATATTTATTTTGGATGATGGGATTATCGAGCATGACTACATCTGTTTCATCACCGGAGCTCATGAGAATATCCATTTTCTGAATGGCCGCCGTCCCATCTCCGGGCAGTACATTCATTTCAACCTGATCTCCGCCAAGTGCGTTATACTCTGTAATCAAATCTTTAAATACATTATTTTGCGATTTGGCCGAATCCAGAAAAACAGTAATCGTTTCCGGTTTCTTTGAATCATTGCCATTTGATGCGGATTGATTTTGATTTCCAGAAGACCCGGAAGATGAATTTCCGCCACATGCGGTAACCGTACTAACAAGCATCGCAGCGGCCAGCACTAATAATAACGTTCTCAATGGCTTTTTCATTTCTCGTTTTCCCCTCGTTTGTAATTTTGCTTACGAACCAATTATAGGGCAGCGTAGAATTGACCTTAATGCATATCCTTTCGACATCTTACACTTTATTCGCTAGTTTGGCCGAACTCTCTTAATAAGGCTTTTGGCCCTAACAAAAAAAGTTCACTTTTTTTGAAAAAGTGAACTTTTTAATGAAAGAATACTTCTCAAATCCTAAACTGAAGTGGGGATTTACCTGTTTTCCGCTTAAACACCCGACTGAAATAATGCTCATTCTCATACCCGACCATCTGAGAAATTTCATAAATTTTATACTTTTGCTCCTTGATTAATTTTTTGGCGGCTTCAATCCGTATGTTAGTTATATAATCAATAAAGTTAATTCCGGTTTCCTTCTTAAAAACGGTGCTCAGGTAGTTGGGAGAAATATTGATGTGATTTGCCACCGACTCTAGAGAGATGTCTTCCATGTAATATTTATTCACGAATTGCTTTACCCTTGTAATCATCCTGTTGGGCCCAACCAGACTTGTCATGTCCAAAATACGATTCTTCAAATCATCCATCCATAAGATGAAATCGCTTTGCGTCTTCATCTCCTCCAGTTGTTTATACGGATCTGCTTTCCATAGCTCTCCCTTGTCCACCTCCTGATCATCCAGAAAAGAATTGATAATAAAGACAATGGCAGCACAGGACGCTTTAAAGCTCTCCTTTGTAATATTCCCAGTTGCTTCAGCAAAATTACGCTCGATAGATTCAAAGGAATCGCGAATCCCCGCGGAATCCGCCGTTTCCAAAAATCCTTCAAACTCCTTAAGGTCGAGCTTGATGAACATCTCCCCTACAACCTCTTTAACGAGTGTATCGCTGTATTTGATGGTGCTGCCAACCGGAAAGCTGAAACTTTGATTCACTGCGTATAGAGCCTGCTGGTACGCAGTCTGCAGCTTGATATACTCCTGAAAAAAATCACTTAGACCGATGGATACACTTATATTCAAATACTCCTTCAGAAAGCGTTTAATCGACCGTTCCAGCCTTGAAACCTTAACCTGAAGAGGTTCCTCACTGCCTTCTTTACCTAAAGAATACACGACAACATATTCCTCCGGACCAGGACAAAAGACATATGCAAATGAGTGATCTGATAGAATTTCATTGATGATATTAATGATTGTAAAATCGAGCAAATAGTAATCCTTCACATCCCTGTTTTCAAAACGGCCTCGGCTATCGGGACGAATAACCATGCACATCAGATTTTCAGACGGAAGTTCCATTCCGATTAAATTCAGCTTTTCTTTAAATTCATCATTCCGGTACTTCTTACCGAAGAGCATGTCTTTAAGAAGCTTCTCTTTAATGGTCGATATATTCTCCTTGGTCTGAAGAGCATATTTTTCCTCTTGTGATTTTTTGGCTTTCTCCGTGTCAATCTTTTCTTTCAACTTATTTAGGAGCTCAATCAAGGCCTCTGATTCCACTTCAAGCTTCAATATGTAATCATCGGCTCCGAGCTTTAGCGCCTCCTTCACATATTCGAAGTCATCATAGGCACTTAACACAAGAACCTTAAGAGGGATTTTTTCCGCCTTAACCGCTTTGATCAACTCAATTCCGTTCATTACAGGCATATGAATATCGGTTATCAGAATATCAGGCTGCAACTCCTTAATCATGGCAAGCGCCTTTTTTCCGTTTTCCGCCTCTCCGATGATCTCAAATCCTGCTTCTTCCCACTGAATAAATGATTTGATCCCTACTCTAGCCAATACCTCATCGTCAGCAATAAGTATCCTGTACAATTGGATCCCCCTTTGTCAGTCTTGTTGTGCAGTTATGGCAGGCAGTGTCAGCGTATAAGTGGTATACTCATTTTCCCCGCTTTCGATTTTTACGCCATATGACGGCCCATATTCCATTTTGATGCGATCATCTATATTTTTGACCCCGATTCCATTGAAACGGTTGCGTTCCTCTGGCATTCCGTTCAATACATCATTAATCTTCTGCTCCGGCATTCCGACACCGTCATCTTTAACAATGAAAATCAGCAGGTTGTCTTTAAGCTCAGCGTGAATCCAAATCGTTCCTCTTCCCTCTTTCGGTTCGATTCCATGGAAAATCGCATTTTCAACAATCGGCTGCAAAATAAATTTAATGCATTGACAATCCAGGCATTCTTGCTGAACGTCGTATACAATTTCAAATTTATCCTTATATCTAAGCTTTTGAATAAACACATAGTCTTTCAGGTTGCTTAGCTCCTCTTCAACTTGAATGTATGGCTCCATCTTGCTCGTACTATTCCGGAGGAGTCTTCCTAACGCTTCAACAACGGCTTTAATATTGTCTTCCTTCTGAATAATGGCCATCCACCGGATTGTATTTAACGTGTTGTACAAAAAATGCGGATTGATTTGCGCCTGAAGCGCTTTGTACTCTGCATCTCGTTTCTGGTTCTGCTCGCTTACGATGGTATCGATCAGAACGTTCAGCCTATCCAGCATATAATCGAAGCTTTGTCCTAGTATGCCCATCTCATCTTCTCCGCTAAGCCCGGATCTTATGCTCAGGTTTCCGTTTCTCACATTTCTCATGGTCTTGGTAAGCCTTTTAATCGGTTTCACAATCGCCGATGAAATAAAGTACATGATAACAACAAAAATCAGAAATGAAATACTGCATATTAATGAAGTGGCATAAAAAATTTTCTTATTGTCTTTAATCAGTTCACTGTATGGAATCTTCTCCACAACCCACCAACCATATCGGCTTATGGATTGGTATGCGACTAAATATTTTTGCCCCTGCTCAGAGGTGAGATAGCTCCCATTTGTATTATTCTGGAGTTGGTCCATATCCTCAAACGTTTGATTCACCTGGTCGGAACCAGCGTGATAAACGATCTTTCCTTTGTTGTCGAGAAGCAAAATTTCATTACTGGATGCAGTGTTGACTTTTTTAAGAGAATTGGAGAAGAATTGATTGGTGACAGCGATAAAGGATACGCCGATAGGACGGGTAAAGTTTGCGTCTTTAATGACACGGGCAAATGAAACAACCGTTCGTTTTCCTCCAGTTGTCGTATATAGCTCCTGCAGTCCAATCCAATTTATCTTTCCGTTCAGAGATACCGTTTCGTTATACCAACCGGATTGCAGCATACTTTTGGCATTAATGCGAATACTCTCATTCCCATAAAGAAATAAGGAATTGTTGTTGCCAAGCAAGGCAATCAAGGACACGTACGGGGAGAGCCCGACATAAGAAAAGTAGTTGTCAAGACTGTTATTTAATGTTTTGAAATCGAGAAAAGATTCATTCGTACTTTTATATTGATTCATCAAGTATGAATAGTTGTGCGAATTTGTATAAATAAAGTCATTCAACTGCTCCAATTTATACAGATCCTGCTCAATCCCGTTGCCAATATACATCGCAGTCTCAATATAAGAAGTGCTCACTTTGTTTTTTAGAATCTGTACGGAGATGTGATAAGAGCTTACGCTCACTATGACGACGGGTAAAAGCAGCACCAGTATAAAGGTAAGAAAAATTTTGCTGTGAATGCTTTTATTTACACGGAGAAAGTTCAGTATTCTCATTCTAATCGCCTGCCTGGAATTCATTTATGATCGGACCAAAGAAGCCTTCTCTCGGATGGTCGTCTTCACTCCATTTTACCAAGGATCGGCTTCTTTGGGCTTGTTTATTAATCTACGCTACTTTCAAAACCACTTACCATCTCTACCATTGCCGATACTTGAGTGGTTGCTCCGTCGCTCCATCGCATAAGCTGCTGCCGGAAGGCCGGAGATTATGGGAAAGAAGGATTCGATTATGGTAATAACTAAGAACAGCACATCGGGCTTCTTTATCTTTCGCTTAGTTAACTCAGTTCTTAACACATATTCGTCTCCTTTACAGTAAAACTCATTCATCCTTATGCAAAGGTTATCAGCAAACGCTTTCAGAAATGAATATTCCCAATCACTTTGTTGGTGACATACTTCTTACTAAGAGAAGGCACTCATAAAAGCCGCCGGAACCCCCTTCCTTATAAGTTCTAGTTACTTTTTTAGTATAGAACAGTTATTTTTATGCTTTTAATGCACTTCCTATCGAATTTTTACACTTTCTTATGAGATATACACCATGTTGATCGAAGCTCCACAGCCGGGCTTGAACAACAGAAAGAAAAGTTCACTAACTTTAAAAAAAGTGCATTATTTACATATGCCCTAAAAAGCTACCTAGATTAAAGATTCGAGATACATTCGTGCGTAGAGCAACTGCAAATTCACCATAAGGAGTGACGAAGCCAAGTCTTCCTAGGAGTAGCTTGGCAATTCAACATGGATCGGAGCTCATGCAATCGGCGGGAATCATTTAGGATAGATGCGCTGGGTTTAGTCCCATCTTGGGCTATCAGAGAATCGGAAACAAAATAATTAACGCTCTGAAAAAAATTGTGACGGCACGTCCACGATGGTCCCCATCCCATAGCTTCGCTTGTGATCATCCGATGTCGATTGCCTCAATCAACTCAAACGTGGTCATTGGAGATAGTAGGAGAGCAGTTTTTTATGGGAGCTAGTCCCCTAGACCGTCAACTTGCTCCCGGCTACTTTCACCGTAAAACAACCATAAATAAGCCAACCGAGATTTTACTCAGTTGGCACATATATTAAAGGCTCTTCAACAGGCGCTCTACACTTGAAATTTTGAGGAATAGGGCCCGATTCGAACTTTATCATTTCCCAATTTCCAGAAGGATTTTCAAAAGTAATTGTTATTAATTTATTTGGAGGATTATGCGGCCCCTCAAATGTTCTCACTTCAATAATTATCTTAAAATTAAATGAACCGCTTTGTATCTTTTGTACTTTTTTCACTTTTTGACAATCGTATGAAACATTATCACCAAGACTTGAATGAACCGCCTTAGTTATTTCAGGAATTAATAAAGCAATAATAGTGTCTTCTAACAAAGCATTTTCATTATTCGCTGTCGCAAATACTTTTTCGCCTAAACCAACCAAATTAACCAAGAACAGTGTGCACAGAATTATTGGGACCAATTTTCTTGCCATTTGAAATCAGCTCCTAATGTTTTTAAAACATATTTCCCATTAAAGCCAAAAAAACTCATAAGAGCCAATAAATATTCCCGAAGCACACATAGTTTAGTTGTAATACTGATTTCTATCTCTAGGCTGCATGCTATTCGCCTTCAGGACAGGAATGCTCGTTCGCATGCAAGTAGTGTGTTCCCTATGCAAAAAAATTATAACCACCAATAACTATGCCATTGTGGTTATTTTTTTGTGGTGCGTGCTTAGCTTATATTTTTAATAATTAAATTAAATTTATTGCCAAAAATGGAATAACATGTAATTTATATATGGAATTATATTCCAATAAATGGGAGGGTTTTTAAATGAAAAGAAAATGGTTAGTTTGTTTACTGGTAATCGCGTTAGTTGGTTTAGTACCGGCAACTGGGTTTGCTGCATCGCCTAATCCTTCAATAACACAAAGCCCTACAACTATTATGGGGGATGGTTCCTTCAGTTATGATGGAGTTATAATGGATTCTGTTGAGGCTTTCGAGTTTGCATACGATAAATCAGATGGGGCTCATCTTAGATTTTACCTTGATGATAAAGAACATGTAGGGATGAAATTAGTAGTTTATTCTCCAGATGGAAAAGTTTTTTATAACGGTCATACTCAATCTAGTAATGGATTTAAAGTTTTGAGAGATGGGGCTGCTGGACCAGAAGGAACTTACACAATAAAAGTTGTAACTGATGATGGTAGTTGGGGCTGGTATTATGGTGTTGCAGCTAGAGCATACTAAGTAAAGCTGAAAAACCTTCGTCGACCAAATTTGGGTTGTTGCGAAGCCTTGTTTTGGTTGAGTTTAAACTCTAAACCCGGGCCGTTATGGTGCCGGGTTTCTTCTCTTTGGGAAAGGTTTAAAATGAAAACAAGCAATGAAGGAGGGAACATTATGTGCGGGCGTTTTCACTAACACTTCCTATAGATGAGTTATTATTACGATACATCATATACGAATCAACAATCACGGATTTTACCCCAAAGTATAATATTGCCCCTATGCAGCAGGTCCCGGCTGTAATCGGCAGTAAGGGTGGAAATCGTTTAGGACAGATGTGCTGGGGGTTAGTCCCGGCATGGGCCAAAGATAACAAAATCGGGAGCAAGATGATAAATGCGCGGGCCGAGACACTCACGGAAAAGCCAGCTTTTAATCGCCTTTTGGCAACGCGCCGCTGTATCATCCGATTTTATGAATGGCAGCAGCGCGCTGGCTCGAAGCTGCCATACCGGATCCTGATGAGGGACGGAGGTATTTTCTCCTTCGCCGGTTTATACGATATTTGGGTGGATCCCGATGGTAACAAACTAGCCACTTGCACCATCATCACAACGGAGCCAAACAGCCTCATGGCAGACATCCATAGCCGTATGCCGCTCATACTCCGGCAGGATGATGAGGCCGAGTGGCTTGATCGTGAAAATGCGGATGCTCCCCTCGCTTCTGAGACTACTTAAGTCCTACGATGCCATTAAGATGAGAGCTTATCCCGTTTCTGCCGCTGTAGGAAATGTACGTAATGACTCCCCTGAACTTCTAATGGAAATAAAATAAGCCCGCTGACCAATGAAGGTTAGAGGGCTTTTTCACCACTACTGCCGGATCACACAATTGTAGGTAAATTTATTGATTAGTTGTGTTCTCTGCTTCAAGGAAATACTACGCATAGGCTTATCAAAAATGTTATTATCTCTCATTAGATATCTCTTCAGGAGAACTGGTCTAATGAATAGCCAAATCCAGAACAACGACATCCCCAGCCCACAATTCGAGCGGATATTCAACGATACCTAACTCCATGCTTTTTACTTCTGCTGTTTCAGAATTACTTTGAAAAATGACATTGAACTGATTCATGTTACTTCCTCCTTTAAATTATAACTCTTTGGTCTTAAGTCAGTCGTTCTTTGCTCCTTTCCAAATGAAAAAACACCGTTTCAAATAAAGGAATCAATTCCCCCATTGAAACGGTGCTTCCGTTTTATAAAAATTTACCCTTTACCAAATTCATTTATAGATTAGCCTATATTTTGAAATTTGTCCACAATATCCACAAATCACATATTTATAGGTTGAATGATTATTTATATGTATTTGTGATTATTGAATACCGGACTGCATAGAGAAACCACATGGAGTTGTCGGACTCGCATGTGGTCTTGTATAAGACTAATTTTCTTTCTCTAAATCGTGCTTTACTAAATCTAAGGCAACTGCTAACTTTATTTGATTTAATTTGCTTAGACCTACTTTGTATTCTGTAATTGACAATGAACTTATAAGAGACTCTGTTTGCATATTAGTCCTATCCAGTTCAACTTTAAGGATTACCTCATTGTCAATAAGTATTATATATATTTCTTCTCCTTGCTCAGGTATCCAATTTAATACATAGGCAGATTTTAAATTAGGTTTGAATTTCCTAATAAGAGCTAACAACCTTTCCTTTCCACTTTCCTCAAATAGTGACTTTTTTGATAAAGTTAATTCTTGCCTAATATCTTGTTCAGTCTTGCTCCCTATGAGTTTCAATTGCACCACTCTCCTAATTAATCAATCCTGGTGTGGCAGTAATTAAGTTTCCGTACTTATCTGTTAGAATTGTTATTGTAAAAGTAGGCGAAAAATTATTGAATTTGTCTAAGCCAATTGGAGCATTTAAATTAATTACTCTTACATATCGAGTTCCGTCAGCGCTATCTAAAGTCCCGATAATAGGAGATTTAATAATATCTTTACTTGACAGTATGGATCGAAGTTGCTCTTGAGAAATAAAAAATTGTGATTTGTTTTTACTCGAAAAATGTTCACTTATTACTGATGGTTTTGGATCAGACAATCTCAAAGAAACTGCTGCTGTTTCACCAGGAGAAACATGTTGTCCATTGCCTACTAAATCATATGCTAAAATACCAATATTATCTGACTTCTTGATTTGTGATAAGTCTTCGCCAAATTTGTTTATCGCTGATTTGTACAGATTCTCCAATTTATTAAATTCGTCCTGGTTCAAGCTATAATACTCATTTTCTTTTTGGAAATTTAATGAGGGAGCATCTTTATCATGTTCTTCTTTTACAAAATTAGGAAGTTGATGCAATTGATTATTCTTTATTAAATATTCATTATAAACATTAGAAATTTCTTTTGATAACTCATTAAAATTATTATCTTCAGATAATTTTTGCAGTGATAGTAATTCTGCCTGATATTCAATGAACTTATTATCTAATATATTTATATCAAACCCATTGTTGGAACCATTATCCTCTGAAGGGGCTGTCCATTCCGGATTGTCGGAACTTTGTAAAGGATCAATAGGGGCGTCAGTAAAGCCTAGAGCCTTAGCAAGGTTGATCAACCCATGTCCATACTCATGTTCATTGCCAAAATGGGTAGCTGTATTATACAAAGTATCTTTGACTTCAGAAGCTGAAAGTGTTGGTTTAGATGACCATAATGCTGCTGCTGCAGCCGTGACATGTGGAGTAGCCATAGATGTTCCTGACATATAACCATATTTACCATCAATAGTAGTACCTAATATATCAGAGCCTGGAGCTACTAAATCCAACTGACTACCTGTACTAGAATAACTTTTTACATGATGACTTTTATCAACTGCGCCAACAGAAATTACTTCAAGAAAAAGAGCTGGATAAAGCTCAGTCTCATCTCCTGGCCCTCTATTGCCAGCTGCTGCAATAACAATAATACCTTTGTCAGCCGCAGCTTTTATAGCTTTCTCAAGTGCTTGGCTGTACACTTGTCCGCCAAAACTCATGGAAATGATATTCAGATAATTAATGCATCAGTTCAAATGCTCGGAATATCAACGCGGCGCATTCAGCACGACTCAAGTCACGTTTCGGCTCAAATGTTGAGTCTGGGTAACCGGTGATCACTTGCTCAGCGACAATGCTGCCACTTCCGGTTTGGCCCAAACAGCGATCAAATTTGCGTCCTTAAAACTAGCTTGAGCAGTAGGAATGCTATCTTTATAGGCGGCATTAGCAATCATTTTTGCAGCCTGCTCTCTTGTGATCGGACCGAAAGGCCGAAACTCCTTCGCGTTGATGCCTTTAGCCACACCGTTAAGAACGGCTGTCGATAACTCTGGAGCGTACCAAGCTGAACGTTGGACGTCCTCGAAGGTAAGTGGAATATCAGATGTAGTCCCTGGGCTTTCCTCTTTTCAGTTTTCACCTTCCGCAAATACCGTCTGATGTTAAACCGTTAATTTCGCCTGAACTTTTGCTATGCCATAACTAACTCCTGGGATATCCCTGGTCGCTCAGCCCCGATCAATCGTCGCCATAACCCAATCGGGGTAACGCTTCCCGGATACTTTTCCCGCCGCTAAAGCATTGTCGAGGGCCTTCATTTCTGACGGATCAAGCATTACGGCTTCAGCTGCCAGGTTTTCTTCTAGATGCTTCAAGCGCTTGGTTCCAGGTATCGGTACAATGCTGTCACCCTTCTGCAACAGCCAAGCAAGCGCGATCTGCCCGGATTTCGCGTTTTTGGCCACGGCAATATCGTGCACGATTTGCGCCGCCTTTATATTCGTGTCGTAATTCTCTCCCTGATAGCGCGGGTCATTATGACGCGTATCATCCTCCGGATACTCTTCCGCACGTTTGACAGCACCGGTCAAAAAGCCGCGGCCAAGGGGACAAAAGGCTACGAGACCGATGCCAAGCTCCCGCAGCACCGGGATCACGTCCGGTTCCAGATTCCTTTCCCATAGCGAGTATTCGCTCTGCAGCGCGGAAACCGGATGGACGGCATGAGCGCGGCGGATGTTGGTGGGGCCGGCTTCGGAAAGGCCAAAAAATCGCACTTTACCCTCCTTGACCAGATCCCCTACCGTACCGGCCACCTCCTCGATCGGCACTGTAGGATCGCCGCGGTGCTGATAGAGCAAGTCGATATAATCGGTGCCAAGCCGGAGCAGGCAGCCTTCCACCGCCTCTCGGATATGCTTGGGCTGGCTGCTGAAACCTACAATTTTGTTATCCACGATACGTGAACCAAATTTCGTTGCGATCACCGCTTGGTCGCGCCGACCCCTGAACGCCCGGCCGAGCAGTTCTTCGTTGGTGAATGGCCCGTAGTTCTCGGCCGTGTCGAAGAAGTTGCACCCTAGTTCTATGGCGCGATGGAGTGTGGCGATGGACTCTCTCTCATCTGCGGGACCATAAGACTGGCTCATGGGCATGCAGCCGAGGCCAATCGACGATACCTCCAGTCCTTGATTTCCTAGCTTGCGTTTATGCATCGCCATTGTCGATATCTTCCAATCGAATAGATGATAAAATGTGTGCGCAGGACTTCACGAAGAAGTTCATAAACCGATTATCAGCTAAATAGAGAAAATCGTTGAGCCTATTCTTGCATAAAAACTGCCTAAAACTGCATTCCGTATTGCGTTCATCCGCGATAAACGTATAATTTATCTGACACAGGATCAAAGATAACGCATCGTCATTTAGAGTTTTCCTAACCATTCCGAACACTTTACAATTGAACAATCATGTCGGGAAGGAGTGCTTATGCCCCCAATGAAAACAGAAGAAAAAAACAGCTCAAACCTTCAAAGAATTCTGGACCGTCTTATTGATATGACCGAGAAAATGACGAATGCAGATGGAAGCACGAAGACTGTCATTCCGTATCTTACCATCGACCGGCACAGTCATGAAAGACCGCCGATTCCCTGCGTATTGACGCCTTCTTTTTGTCTGTTTCTTCAAGGAACGAAGAAATTCCATTTTGGCCAAAACTTGTTCTATGCGCACCCGGGCGAATTCTCAGCCGCTGTGATTGATCTGCCCGGAACTACGCAAGTCGTCCGAGCTTCCAAGGAGTCTCCATTTATTGGTCTGCGCATCGATTTTACAACACAGGAGATCGCTTCCGTAATGACGGAGGCGGAAATCAAAATTAAACCCAAGGCAAAGAAATTGAACGCCGGGGCCTTCATCGGTAAATCCGATGCCGATTTTCTTGATTTGTTTATCAGGCTTCTGAAGCTGATTGACGAACCCGAAAGAGCTCGTTATCTATCCGCTCTAATCAAGACTGAAATGATTTTTAAATTATTGTCTGGCGATTACGGGCATTTGTTTTTCCAGCAAGTGCTCTTTGACCAACAGGCCGAAGGTATCGGAAAAGCGATTGCCTGGATCAGGGAGAATTATTCGCGTTCCTTTACAGCCAGCGAGCTTGCCGGCTATACGAACATGAGCGTTTCGGGACTTCAGCATAAGTTTAAGGTCATCACGTCGATGGGGCCGCTGCAGTATCAGAAGCAGCTTCGCCTTCAGGAAGCAAGACGAATGATGTTAAGCGGCTCTATGGATGTTACCACCGCTGCACTGGAAGTCGGCTATGAAAGTCCCTCGCAATTCAATCGGGAATATAAGAGGCTTTTTGGTTTGTCGCCTCTGAAGGATATTAAAGAAATTCAAAACCCCAAAACTCATGAAAAAGCTCCAAAGCACTCAATCGGATGAACCGGCATGCCAAGCCTTTAACATCTCTTGAGCTTTTTGCGGATCGTCCATGAGCAAAATCCGATACTCCAGCATTTTGTTGAGGGTGTCCAGCATTTGGTCGTATTCTTCTTTCTTGCGTTCAATCTCCTTTTTCTTGCCGCGAATCCAATCGATAATTTCCAGGTTGGTGCTCGCATTGGCGTCGTGGTCCCGCAGAGCTTCCTTCAGTTCGGCCAGCGAACAGCCGATGGACTGGAACTTCTTGATGAGCTTCAACCGTTCGACAGCCTCCTCCGAATAGTTGCGGTAATTGTTGCTTTCTCGGCGGACATGCCGGTCATCCAGCAGGCCTTCCTTTTCATAAAAACGGATCGTATGGATCGTTAATCCCATCCTGTTCGCCAGTTCCTGAATTTTCATCATCATTTCTCCTTTGGGGCGCTTGCCCTAGAGTTCACTTCATAGTTTATACTTAGCGTGTTCAAGCAGTCAACTTATGAAGGAGGATGTCATGATGCATGTTTTTGTTACAGGAGCAACAGGATATATTGGTTCCGCGGTCGTCCGGGAACTGATCGGCGCGGGACATACCGTGACAGGATTTTGCCGTTCTGAAGAGAAAGCCGCGGGCTTAAAGGCGGCGGGAGCCGAAGCGCTGTACGGCACGCTGGAGGATCTTGATACTCTGCGCAGCGGCGCAACGGCTGCGGACGGCGTGATTCATCTGGCCTTTACCAATGATTTTTCCGACTTTGAAGGTGCGCTCGCCCTGGATTTGCGGGCAATTGAAGCCATGGGGGCGGCGCTCGAAGGCTCCGGGAAGCCGTTTATTACCACGGCTCACGCAAACGGACATACCGTGGACAATACGGTGCTCGCCATGGCAGAACGGGGTGTTCGGGCCGCCATCGTCACGCTTGCACCGTCCGTGCACGGCGAAGGCGATAGGGGCTTTGTGCCGATGATGATCAACATCGCCCGGGCGAAGGGCTTCGCCGCCTACATCGGCGACGGAACGAACCGATGGCCGGCGGTTCACCGCCTGGATGCGGCGGTTCTGTACCGTCTGGCGCTGGAATCCGCCCCGGCGGGCTCGCGGCTGCTTGGTGCCGGCGACGAAGGTATCCCGCTCCGCGAGATCGCCGAGGTCATCGGGCGGCAACTGAACGTGCCGGCGGCCAGCATCACACCTGAAGAAGCTTCAGCCCATTTCGGATTTCTTGGCGCCATTGCGGCCTACGACATCGCAGGCCTGTACAACACGGCGCAGGCGAGTCTGGCCACAAGGGAGCTTCTGGGCTGGAAACCGGTGCAGCCCGGATTGATCACCGATCTAGAAGCAGGGCATTATTTTGCATAAAAAAAGAAAGTGCTAATTCGGGATCAAGAGGTTATAAGTGCAAATCCTGTCGTCCGATATTTAAAAGCGCCAAAAAGCCCTTGATATATCAAGGGCTTTTCATATGGGAAAAACCAGTTAAGTCGGTTGTCATCTATTGTAGTGCCATCTACCCCATTCAAACTCCCGCGACTGTACACATCATATCAAGATGCCTAGGTTGCCGGACTTCATCAATCAATGCCAGAGCATAGTCTGCATAACTTATCATCGACTTCCCTCTGCTGTTTTTCAATATGACATCCGCCCCAATCTGGTATTTGCCGGTTCTTGGTCCGTTATAAGAATAGTTCACGGCAGGTGCCATGTAGGTCCAGGAAAATCCCTGACTTTTTTTAAGCTCTAAATAAGACTGTTCTAAAATCAAAGAAGGCTTGCGTAACCTGATCAATTTCATCCATAGAGTGTCATACAGCTTTTTTGTCCGCGTTTCATTTATATAGAGATGCCCTGCCGCTCCCACAGTAATAAGGCGCTTATGTGTGTTTTTCAGTATAGTCATATAATGTTTGACCACTTCTATATGCAGCATGAGATTGTTGGGGACATCGTTACCGAATGCGCTTACTAACACATCGAATGGTTCTATATCTTCACGGGTTATTTCAAAAACATCCCGTTTTATAAAGGGGACCTCATTTTCTAACCGCTTCGGATTACGCACGATCGCCGTTACATCCATTCCCCGTTGTAGCGCTTCTTTCAAAATCATACGACCGGATTGGCCTGTGGCAGCAATGATGGCAATTTTCATCTCATCTCTCCTTACCCGGCAAGTTAGGGATTTTATGAACCAAAGACACCTGTCAGTTCTTCTTGATTTTGATCATTCGAAGTTTTGAAGTCTTGGGCATGTGCTGTAGCTGCATTTTAATTATATGAAAATCATGACCAGTGGTCAATTCTACATGCCTATGGTCCATTTATTTTTTCTAAATACGAAACCAGTTCCGGCAATTGACCGTTAACATAAAAAACAGGCGGATAAGCTGGTTCAGCTCCGCCTGTCTTTTTATCATTTGCTCGGTTCGTTTGTGGAAAGGCTGTTCCAGGGCTTGGCGTACATCTGGCGTCTGCGCACACCATTTTTCTTCGCCTGCTGAACCCAAAACCAGTGGGCCGAGTACAAGAAGGCAAAACGCGGAAAATTGGGATTTACAAAACCGTTGTCCCCTTCGCTTCGGCTCAGGATGTTGTGCTCCAATTCATGTAAAGCTTTGCCAAGGCTTTTCTTAGGACCCGCGCCCAAGGGAACGGACGTTAAATTACCGAGCATTTCGCCTCCGCCCACACCTATTCCTTGCCCCCAAGGAAGACCTGCTCTGCGGCACCAATGCTGCAGCATTTCCAGGGCCAGGCGGGTCTGTTTTCCCTCGAAAAAACCATTGTTTACGATGGCGAATACCCGCGGTTTATTGGCCTGCCGCTTAAAAAGCAGTTCCCAATCCTGCAGCACCCGCAGCAGATGGGAAGGTATGCCGTCAACATATAACGGGAAACACAACACCAGAATCTCAGAGCGGCTTATTTTCTCTAAATCTTCTTCTTTAACTTGGGCTTTCATAACCCGGATCTGGGATACGGTTTGCCCAGGCAGCAGTTCCTCAACCTCGTCGGCAAAATACTGGGAGTTGCTATGCCCTGTCTTTGGACTGCCGTTTACGATCAAAATGTTCATAACAAACTCCCCTCCAGCTCATCGATATCATGATAAAAGCGGACGCTGCAACCGCCGGCGTTCAGGTTAAGCGCATTGGCGCGCACCAGCTCTTCCGCCGTTTTGCGTTCGCCCGGCGTAAGGTCATGACCGTAAAAATGGACGGAAATACGCGGCCGGTTTTGGGTTCGCGGGCGATGATGAAGTTGTCCGTTGACGACCGAGAAAAAAGGAAGCATGAAGCCGATGCTGCGATCGAGTACATTTTTCACGAAAGAGCTAAACCCTCCGTACACGCATTCGCTGATTAACACGATTTCCTCCGTAGGCTCGTCAAACCAACCGCCCATTTGATTAAACTCATCCTTTAGCACGCATTTCCCCGGTGTCTTGACCCAGCAGCCAAAACAACCGACACATTGTGTGATTCGTTGGTCCTTTGCGTGAAATGCTGCATTGTCTCCAAGCGCCGAAAATTTCCGCCGCCATTCCTCTGCCTCCAGGTCGTGAATAATCAGTCTGCCGGACCGAAGATGTTCCATTCCTTAGTCCCTCCATACCAAATTTTTTAAAATTTCTCCCGCCTGCTCGCTCCAATCCCCGTCAAACTGGATGCCCTGCATATTCGCCAGGGACGCTATGCCATGGACCATAGCCCATTTCGCCAGCAGCAGCTTTTGATGCAAATGCTCCGGAATTCCTTTTTCCCGCGCATCCTCCAGAAAGGCTTTCCTGAATACCTCAAACGGCCGGTTATTGGCTGCGGAATCAAGCTGACCCAAATCAACGTCTCCGCCGTACTGAGTGGTATAAAAGCGAAAGTAATGCGGATTCTTCTGGAAAAACCGGATGTAATCCTGCCCCAATACCATCATGCGGCCAGGTTCATTTTGATGTTTATTCCATGAATCCTCCAGCATTGAAGCGAACTTTTCCGAAACATGGCGCTGCATCGCCCGCAGCAGTTCGTCTTTATCGGCAAAATGCTTGTAAGGTGCAGCATGGCTGACTCCACAGGCCGCAGCAACCTTGCGGATCGAAAAATGCTCAACCCCCTCTTTATTAATGATCTCAATTCCCGCCTCAATCAGCGTTTCTTCAAGATTCCCGTGATGATAAGGTTTGCGTGTCATGTTGGATAAGCCCCCATTGTATAGAAAGATTTAGAAGTTGGTTTGAATGCAGGCGTGTTGATTAACCAATATTAGGGAATGAGATTCCGTTCAACAAATACGATTTCCACTCAACAAGTAATTCTTGCACCTTAACAAGCGGTCGAATTGGTCAAACGACAACAGAGCGGGAACGTGAACCACTGAGTTCCCCAGTTCAAACAAAGCTTAAGCAACATTTACGAGCAAGGCAAGGCCGTATACAACTGGCGTATACCGCATTAGGCTTTGTCCCAAACAGCTTAGTGACATTCAGATGCTGTTTGATCCCACATAAAAGCACTTCATTTTGCTATCGGGTCTTGTGATAGTGTCCAGGCTTTGAACCGTTCACCACGCTCGATCGTGTCGCTAGAAGACTTGAAAGACTGGGCGGGCTGGAAAGGCTGGAGAGCTGGAAGTTACAAAAAAACCGCAAAAATGCATCTTTTTCTTCTCACAACACCAATAGGACTACAATTCCTGCAAAACTGCATCTTTTCACGCCATAATCGCTTGCATAGGTGTCTGAACCCGCTATTTTCCTGCACTTTTGCAGGTTTTTCTGGAAAATCGGCCCATTTCACCGAAAAAACCTGTATTTTTGCAGGAATTGAACGTGGACTCTGCCGCTTGGCACGCAGCCGTTTATTTACTTACGGGAGAAATACCGTTTGCAAAACAGTGGATCGTTTCGGATGTTTACAGGGGTACAAACAATTTACGAATCGGCGTCCTTTTTTCTATCCTTTTTAGCTAATCAACAGGTCTGGTTTAAATGGAACAAATATATGTATAAAAATTTCGATATCGCTCTTCCCCGATGTTCCTCCCTTTGAGATTAGCGGATAATGTTTATAGTGTCAACATAGTTTTCAATGTAAACATTAATTTAATAAAAAAACAAACGCCCTTTAGGAAACATTGCACGGCCCTGGGCGTCTTTCATGCCGCCGGAATCATCCACTGAATGCGCGGAATGCATCTCTTAATTCGGATCAAGAGGCCACAGGTTCTAGTCCTGTCGTCTCGATATTTTGAAATGCCAAAAAAGAGTGCCCCAAAGCCAGCATAGACGACTGTTGGGACACCCTCTAAAATTACCATAACAGCAGAGCAAAACGCCTACCGGATTGCCACCAGGTTACCAGATCAACCTAAAGGATTTACATCGGAACAAATGGTTTGTTCTGGTCAAGCGACGTCCCCTCCCCCGCATCCCTCCGACACTTAAAATAACGGCCTTTATTGGCCTTATTTCCGAGAGAGAGGCCTCATTCTGCATGAATAGCGCCGTTTTATGGCCTTATTTCTTCAGTAGCGTCCCTCTCCCCCCTGTTTTTGGACGCTTTGCCGAAAATAGGGCCATTTTGTGCCGCTATTTTCAGGAAAACGCGGTCTCGGGGTGAAATAAGGCCATTTGATACTGCTATTCGAGAAATCAAAGTATGCCGGTCCCGAACCACGATTCGGAATGACAATCTTAAGCCATCATTCTAAACCAACTAAGCGAGATCGGTCCCTGCAAGATGAGGTACACATCTCTCCTGCCAACCGGGGCCGTCAAACCGAACGTGAAGCTTCGCCAGGCCTGCTCGCCGCCGGCCGGAATCATGCATCGGCCGGCCAATGGTCCATCCGGCCCGTCCAGCCGGACTTCTACTGCGGCTTCCCGGGAACTGGCGGCTCTTAGTTCGATGGCCGTGATTCCTTCTCCAAGCTCCGCATCTTTGAAGGCAAGCCGGCCTGTCCCGGAATTTACGATGGCCGCGCTGCCTCCCTCGGAGCACTCGCCGAGATAGATGCCTTCGGAAGCGTCGTAGTTAACGGCTCGCGTTACCCTTTTCAAGTCTCTCGGAGGGATCGTCTCGCCGACAACCATGATACGGCCGTCCAGACGCAGATCATCGGAAGAGGAACCGATAAGGAGATGGTATTCACCGCTTTCGATGCAAAAGCGCTCGCGCGTCACATCCCAGATACGGAGTGATTCGAGCGGCAGACAAAATGTCACTTCTGCCGTTTCTCCCGGCGTCAACGAAATCCGCCCGAAGTCGGCCAGTTGCAGGTGCGGACGCTTCACGCGGGAGTCCCCTGCCCGAACATAGAGCTGCACCACTTCCTCGCCCGCGCGTCCGCTTGCGTTGGTCACGCGGCAGGACAATTCGACTGCGTCGTCTCTTCCGGCGTCAAGCAGGTTTGCGGACATTTGCAGATCCTCATATCGAAATTCGCTGTAAGAAAGTCCATGCCCAAACGGATAAAGCGGTGTGCCCTCAAAATATTGGTACGTGCGGCCGCCTTGAATGATATCGTAGTCCATGAAAGGCGGCAGCTGATCGACGGACTTGTACCAAGTCATGTTCACGCGACCCGCCGGATTGATATCGCCGAACAGCACATCGGCAACGGCATGACCTAATTCTTGGCCCGCATGGGACGTGTATATGATGGCCGGCGCCTTTTCCTGCAAGGCGTTCAGGGCAAAAGGATAGCTGCCGACAACGACCACAACCGTGTTCGGGTTGGCTTTAAGCACCTCGAGCGCCAGCTTTTCCTGCGAAGCCGCCAGCTTAATGTCGGGGCGATCCGTCGTCTCTTTGCCGTTGATTAGCGGATGGTTGCCGACAAACACGATCGCCGCATCCGCGCCGCTTGCCGCCGCGACGGCCTCTTCCACGCCGCTGACGGCGCATTCGAGCTCAAATGCCTCGGCTGCCGTTTCAGCATGGGCCCGAGCAACCTCCGTCGCACCTCCTACATTTATCGCGTTCGCAGTCTCGGCCGCAAGGCCGTCGCCCGCGAGCAGCACACCGGTTCGATCATCGACGGTCACCGGGATGTTGTTCCAGGTTGAAATGGTCGAAAGCGACGGATCGGAAGCCTCCGGCCGGATCATGAACACTTCTTTCGTAAACCATTCCCAGATCCGATTTGCCGACGCCTGAATAGTCTTGTCGTCCGTCGTCAAATAGAGGCCGTTCTTCTCCGCGATTAGCGTATGGCTTCCCCAGCCCCAGTCCGTAACTTCGAACAGCTCGCCATCCCCCGCCGATTGGCCGGTTGCGGCCAGCACCGCTCCGTCATCGATCTGGACATACCGGCCTGTGCGAACCGATTTCAGCCGAACACGGTCGCTTCCGCCGGCAACCACCGTCTTTGCATCGGCACCGGCTGCCGCAAGACGCTCACATATTCCCTGCAGCGGGGTAACGGCATAAGGCAATGTACCGCTGTACCAATCGCTGTAAACGATATCCGCGAGAGGGCCAATCACCGCAACCTTGCGCAGCTTTTCGGCCTGAAGCGGCAGCACGCCGCCATCGTTCTTGAGCAGTACGACCGCCTTCTGCGCCGCTTCACGCGACAGCTCCGCATGCGCGGGCCGGAGGATGGCCTTCTCGTCCAAGACGGCATAAGGATTCCGCTCGGCCGGATCGAACTCTCCTAGCCGAAAACGAACACGAAACGTGTTGCGCAGCGCGGCATCAAGATCGTTTTCCGTCAAAAGCCCGTCCGCAAGAGCCAGGCGAATCGCCTCCGTCACCACGTCGGCTTCATCCGTAATGCTGTCGATGCCGCCCTCCCGGATGGACCGCGCCACGGCCTCTTTTAACGTCCCCACGTAATGGTGATCCCTTACGGTACCCGTTACGTCGAAGGCGTCGCTGACCACAAACCCGTTCATGCCCCATTCGCGCTTGACGATATCGATCACGTCGCGGTTGAGGTTCGCCGGCACGCCGTTAATCGCATTGTACGAGGTCATCATCGACATGGCGCCGCCTTCCTTGAACGGAATCTCGAACGCCTTCAGATAATACTCACGCAAATTACGCGGATCCAGGCTGACAGAAGCTTCGCCCCTGCCCGATTCATTGTTGTTGCCGATAAAATGCTTCAACGTCGCGACCGCTTTCAGGTAAAACGGATGGTCGCCTTGGATGCCTTGCACCAGAGCTGCGGTTAGCTTGCCGGCAAGCACGGGATCCTCCCCATACGCTTCTTCCGTTCGTCCCCAGCGGGGGTCGCGCTCCATGTCGACCGTCGGCGCCCACAGGGTCAAACCGTTATGCGCCGGGTTCCGCCGGTAAAAACCCCGCGCCTCGTCGCCGATCGCGCTGCCGATCCGTTTCAACAGATCCTTGTCCCATGTGCAAGCCAGTCCGATCGGCTGCGGGTAGCCCGTAGCCTCCCCGAGCCAGGCCATGCCGTGAGCCGCCTCGGTACCGTGCTTGTAAGCTTGAACGCCAAGCCGATCTACAGCGATTTGATATTGCGGCATCAAACCGATTTTTTCTTCCAGCGTTAGCCTTGCGATCAAATCGTTTACGCGATCCTCCAGCGGCAGATCAGGGTTCCAATAGGGGGATTTTTTCATATAAGTAGTCATTTTTTCACACTCCTTGAGCCTTTTTAAAACATTATGTTTCAGAGGGGCATCTTCTTAGAATCTTATTGTAATTTGCAACTTCGTCCCCATGCCTTGATTTTAGAGTCCGAAAATAGCATGATTAGGACAAGTAGTAATCATAGCCATTGATATGGAGGGAGTCCCGTTGGGAAGCGTTCATTTGAACTGGTTTACGACCGATGAGCAGTTTAAATTTTATATAGAGTACGGCGGGCATAAGGAAGACATGTATGTGCACCATCATGTTGATTTCTCCGAACTCGTTATCGTTTTGCATGGGAATGCCACTCATATCGTCAATGCGGAAGAATCCTTCATTAAAAAGGGGGACGTATTTGTCATTAACGGCACAACCTCCCATGGTTACAAGGATCCGCATGAGTTTCGCATTTGCAACATCATGTATAAGCCCGAGTTTCTGGAATCGGCAGGTCCCGAGTTAAGAAAATCGAATGGATATCAGGCGCTTTTCGTATTGGAGCCGTATTACCGCAATATTAACCATTCCTTGAGTAAAATGAGCTTGCCCATTTCAAGTCTGGACTACGTATCGTCCGTTGTTGACTTCATGATTGAGGAATACACGAACAAGCTTCAGGGATATCAGACTATTTTGCGTTCACGTTTTATGGAGCTTGTTGTCCAATTATCAAGGCAGTATGAGAATCAGGAGCGTCAAGGTGCCCAAAGCAATCTGATGCATTTGGCAAAAGCGATTTCTTTTATGGAGGATCATTATCTTGAGCCCCTTTCTCGCGAAGAAATTGCCTCCAAATCAAATATTTCCGTTCGGCACTTGAACCGGATCTTCCAATCGTATTATCAAACGACGCCCTTCGCCTATCTTCAGCAGCTTCGCCTGGAGCACGCATGCAGGCTGCTGAAGACAACCAACTTTCCCGTTTCGGAAGTTTCATATCAGAGCGGATTTAATGACAGCAACTATTTTACTCGCCAGTTCACCAAGGCCTTTGGCATTTCTCCAAAAACGTATCGAAAAAACCGGTAAGTCATCCCCGATAGTTAAAGTTCTTAAACGTTACCCCGCCGCGCCCCTTCGCCCATAGAGCAATCCGCAAGGCAAGAAAGCCTCCAAGCGTATTATGATGCCAGCCGGAAGTCTCGAACGAATGTTCAAATTTATTCCATTCCAATCCATCCGCGCTATAATAAAATACAACTTCATGCTCCTTATTTTCGAGACGAACGAACACCCGACGATGCCGGTAAGGCTTGGCAGGCGTTTCCCATCCTCGAAGGATGCCGTATATGCCGTCTTTGGAAATGCCAAAACCGCTGTAAGCCGATTCATTATAAAACATTAAAAACTGTCCTTCGGATTCTTCGGAAATTTCAATCTCCACTTGTGCCGCATATGAATGGTCTTCAGGCATAAAAACCAAAGGCATGCACCAGGGTGCAGCCTGGATCGTCACCGCTCTTTTCTGCAGGGTATATTGAATATCGTTGCTTGATTTATACCAACTCCACGGATAACTCAGCTCACCGGACGCCGTTTGGAATTCATCGTAAATCAGGCCGTGCGAAACGGCTTCCCCCGGCGGCTTTGGAATAGGGGCGTCAGTCTTGCAGTCGGGCGGGACGCGGAACCATCCGTCTTCCGTCCATTCCAGCGGTTCGAGAAGCGTTTGCCTGCCGAGGGTATAATACTCTTTTTCGTAGGCATGATAGACCATCCACCAGCCGCCATCGGGGGTGTCAACCAACGAACCGTGTCCTTTAGAGCACCATCGCTCGTTCCGGCTTTGCGTGCGGATAATGGGATTGAAGGGCGAGTTCTCGTAGGGGCCCCAGGGATCTCTTGATCTCGCCGAAACGACCATATGACTTGTTGAAGGGCCTGAGGTCCCTCCCTGCGCCACTGTTAAATAGAAATAACCGTTACGGAACGTCAGCTTGGGAGACTCCATAAAATTCCCTTCCACAATCCATTCCTGCGGAAATGACCACCCATCGTATACTTTTCGTGGAGAACCGACAATCGATAGACCGTCTTCGGCCAGTTCCACCATATTTCCGTCGCTAAAAAATAAATACCGGTTCCCTTTTTGATCCATGACATGTCCCGGGTCAATCCCTCGAATTCCCACTTTTTGAGGACCACTCCAAGGCCCGGAAGGATTTTGCGCCGTAAGCACCATGATCTCTTCATCGATTGGAACATAAATATAAAATCGCTCTTCGCAATATATCAAATCAGGCGCCCAGACATCCCCTACATAATTAGTTAATGCTTTGCCGATCGGCTCCCAGTTCACCAGGTCCTTGGAGTGCCAAATCAATAATCCCGGCGCAAATTGAAAACTTGAATGCGTCATATAATAATCAGATCCGACTCTGACCACACTTGGATCCGCATAATCGCCGGCCAAAATCGGATTTTGAAACATACCGTTGCCCAAATCTCCTCTTATTTGCATCATAAACTCCTTAAAAAGTCATTAGAATAACTTGCATAGAAAGGTCTTCCGGCAAATTTGCCGGAAGACCGTATCTTACTATTGAACGTCCTTGCCGGTAAACAGCGAAACTCTTTGTTTTACCAACTCGGTGTATTCTTTCTCCATCTTTTCGGCTCCGGCCTTATTCAAGTCATCGATAAACGCGTCGTAAATTTTGTCAAAATCGGCCGTTTTCGCCAAAATGGCTTCAGGAATCCGTTTGCGGATAATATCCTGCGTTTTTTGGTAAATGATTTGATAATCTCCATCCGTAGGCACCTGCATATTGTACAAAGCGCCCCACTCTTTTACCGGAAAATCCTTTTCGCTAGGGAACAAATCTTTCCAGGTTGTGGCATGGTAAGCAGCCAATGCGTCCTTCTCCGCTTGCGAATAGTTGGCGACGATTTGCTCAGGGAAGTTGGTTGTATAGTAATTTCCCGTAGTATCCTTCACGCCGTCTCCATAGAAAGGAGCCAATAAATTATACAAGCCAATCCCGGTCTCCTTGGTGAAATTCGCCGCGTCGTTCACTTTTCTGTTCTGAATGTCTTGCGGAATGACGCGTTGTCCGTTGTCAACATTGTATTGCTTGCCTTCGATTCCCCAGTTTCGCAGTACCTGACCTTCGTCGGACGCCAGCCAATCGATAAATTTGATCGCCCGAACCGGATCTTTACATGCGGTAGTGATGCTGATGCCGTACCCGTCAACGCCGAAGGATTGCAAAGCGTGATCCTTATATTGGTCACTCAGTGTCACCGGGAAATGAGCGTAAGTATAATCTTCCTTGCCGGCGGTTTTCAGCGCGTTTTCCGCGTCGGCGTATTCCCATTCATCGGAAGTAAGTCCAAGGACGCGGCCGCTGGAGATTTTTGCTTTATATTGGTCTTCCTTTTGGATAAAGGAATCCTTATCCAGCAAGCCCGTATTGTACATATGGTTCAACCAGCGGAAATATTCTCTTTCTTCCGGGCGTTTGTAATGGAGAATCGTATCGTAAGACTTCGGATCTACGTAGTACTCGCCGTCGTACTCTCCGCCCGTGGTGTTGGTAGCCTGGTTGGTTACCGTAATCATGATTTTCCAATCATCGGCGTTTAGCGTCATCGGGATCGTAGGCTGTCCATCCGTTGTCGGATGTTTGGCTACATACTCCTTCAGCACATTTTCGTAATCCTGAACCGTTCTGATTTGCGGATAACCAAGCTCTTTTAATACACGAAGCTGAACCTCGAAACCGCTGGTGATATCGAAATATTGCTGGCCTACCCCAATATTGGTAGGGATCGAATAAATCGCAGGATCGTCATTGCTGTATTTCATGCGGTTCATGTTTTCGCTCATAATCTTTTTAATATGAGGCGCATATTTGTCAATAAGATCCGTCAAGTCTATAACCGCTCCGGCATCAACCAGCTTGCCAAGCTCCCCCTTAGCATAAATGAGTTCCGGATATTGGCCGCTTGCGGCCATTAAAGCGATTTTACTTTGTCCACCGCCGCTCCCCACATCATATTCCGCGTCAAGAGTTACGCCTGTCTTAGCCGTAATTTCTTTTCCCACTTCATCCTGCATATTATTCCAGTTCGGACTGGCATCGGCGCCGAAGAAACTGAAGGTAACCGGCGAGGTATCATCCGCCGAACTTGCGGCGTTGCCGCTGTTGGAAGAACCGTCGCTGGCGTTGTTGTTATTGCCTCCGCAACCGCTAAGCAAGAGTACGCCAACTAGAGCAAAAACAGCAAGCGATTTGGGATTTTTCCATTTCATTCTACTTTCCCCCTATTAAAGTTAATTGATTCTATGCTGTACATCAGGCCATGCCTGGACATACCTTAGTCATTCCACGATGCCGCCAAACCATGCTGGTATATCGGTCTTAGTCTGGCACCGCTTACAATTAAGGGATTCATGATTCTTACTATTGTCATAGAGCGGCTTGCTCCGGAAAATAGCTATCCCGAGCAAGCCTGCTTCATCGGTCATGATCAAAGTTTTCAAGATTAGACCAATTAAGCTTTCACCGCACCTAAGGTCATGCCGCCTACAAAGTATTTTTGCAAAAACGGATACACCATCAAAATCGGAACGGTAACCACAATGGTAATCGCCATTTTAATGGACTCCGGCGAAATTTGAGCCATCTGGTTCGCCAAATCATTGGCATTGGTCATCGCGCTCCCCTGCTGCGTGCTGTCCAAGATTTTCATCAGTTCATATTGCAGTGTGGTCAAGCTGAGTTTGTTCCCATTGTAGAGGTACGTATCAAACCAGGAATTCCACTGGCCTACCGCCAGGAACAGAGCGATCGTTGCAAGCACCGGTTTGCAAAGCGGCAGGATAATTTTGTAGTAGATTACGAAGTCGTTCGCACCGTCCAGCTTGGCCGATTCCTGAAGAGCATAAGGCAGGCCGTCGATGAAAGAGCGGATCACAAATACATTAAATGCGCTTACCAAGCCAGGCAGGACATAGATACCGAAGGTGCCGAGCAGGTGCAAGTCACGCATCAGAATATAGACGGGAACCATGCCGCCGGAGAAATACATCGTCATCGCCAGAAAGACCGAAACAAATCTGCGGCTTCTGAAATCGGGTCGGCTAAGCGTGTAAGCCAGCATGGAAGAACTGAGCAATCCAAGTACGGTGCCGATGATCGTACGCAGGATTGAAATTTTAAAACCTTGAATTAATGAAGTGTACCCAAAAATGGTTTTGTAGTTTTCCAGCGTAAATTCTCTAGGCCAGATATATATACCGCCCCGGACCGTGTCGGTTGAATCGTTCAACGAAATCGCCAGCACGTTAAGGAACGGATACAGCGTTATTACAAGCACCAGGCCGAGAAGGATATAGTTGATGACATCAAATAACCGCTCGCCTTTGGTCGTATTAAATGCTGTGCTGCTTGCCATTCTGCCCACCTCCTACATGATGCTTTCTTTCGCGAATTTTTTGAACAAACCGTTGACGGTAAAGAGCAAGATGATACTGATAACCGAGTTGAACATGCTGATCGCCGTACCATAAGAGAAGTGAGCGATTTTTATACCGTAGTTCAATGCGTATAAGTCAAGCACTTGGGAGTAGTCCGTTACCAAGCTGTTGCCAAGGAGCATTTGTTTTTCAAAGCCAATGCTAAGCAAATGTCCGATCGACATAATGAACAAGACCATAATCGTGGAACGGATACCCGGCAAGGTGATATTCCAAATTTGTCTGAATCGTCCGGCGCCATCCACCCGTGAAGCTTCATATAGCTCCTTGTCAATCCCCGTAATGGCGGCCAGATAAATAATGGCGTTCCACCCCGTCTCCTTCCATAAATCGGAAGCGGTTACAATCCCCCAAAACCAATGCCCCTTCGCCATAAATTGAATGGGAGCATCAATAATATGCAGCCACACCAAGATATGATTGATAATTCCGTCAATGGAAAGGAGATTGGTAATGATCCCGGCAACAACGACCCAGGATACAAAATGCGGCAGATAAGAAACGGTTTGCGTTATCCGTTTAAATCCCAGGCCACGAACTTCATTGAGCAATATCGCAAAAACAATGGGAACGACAAATCCGAAAATCAGCCCTAGTACACTCATCGCAAGCGTGTTGCGCAACACCAGATAAAACTGATCATCCTGAAACAATCTGGCAAAGTTATCGAACCCTACCCATTTCTGTTCGCCGAAGGTTTTGGCAGGCTTATAGTTTTGAAAAGCCATCGTCCAACCCCAAAGGGGCAGATAGTTAAAAACAAACAACCAAATGACAAAGGGTAAGGACATGAGATATAAATACCTTTGCTGAATAAGGCTTCGCCAAAAGCCATTATGTTTCTTCGGCTGCCATCCGGTTCGACCTTCATTCCCGGATAAATTTGCATGCTTTCGGAACCTTTTTGACTCTGAATCTTTCTTTTTTTCCCGTTCCGCAGGTACAGAGGATACGCTTTCATTCCTTGATGCCGCGTTAGCTGTCAGCGTTTCCATTGATTTGCTCCCCCTCTCTTCTATAGCTTAATTCTAGCTTGAAAGCGCTTTTGGAAATACCCGACGGATTGGGGGAAAAAACATATAAAAATTAGGCCCCGCGTAAAAAACAGAGTCTTTCGATTCTCTAGAATAAAGCAAGAGGAATCGAAAAACTCATCCGTGTTCCTTTCCCGTATTCACTTTCAATGACCAGACCGCTGTCTACCCCGTAAGTCAATATTAACCGCTGATGAACGTTGCGCAGACCAATCCGGTTGTTTTCCACTTCCGGCCCCGAGATCAACGCATGCACTTCTTCCAGCCGTTCCGGTGTCATGCCGCTTCCATTATCCTCTACAACGACTCGAAAATGGTTGTTCAAAACGGCAAGATCTACGGTAACTTTTACATTTTCTTTTTTATTCTCCAGACCGTGGACCACCGCGTTCTCAATGAGCGGCTGGACGATGAGAGCCGGAAGCCGCAGTTTCAGCGTTTCGGGAGCTACATTCAGCTCATACTCCAACCTGTCCTCATAACGAAATCTTTGAATCTCCAAATAGGAAGAAACCATTTCCATCTCACTTTGCAGCGTCGTGTTCTCACTGCCGACTTCCAGATTTCTGCGCATCAGTTTTCCCAGCAGCCGGACAATGTTGGCGAGTTCCTTTTCTCCCTTCAAATAGGCATTCATCCGAATCGATTCCAACGCGTTGAACAAAAAATGAGGGTTGATCTGGCTGGCCATCATCTTCAGCTTGATTTCCCGCTGCGCAATTTCAAGCTGGTTGTTCTGCTCCGTTTTTTCCACCACCTGGTTCATCAGCCGGCTGATGCTATCCACCATGTAATTAAATTGGCGAGACAATTGACCGATTTCATCGCTGCCGTCGATTTGGGAAGTCACGTTCAAATTCCCCATCGCAAGCTTGTTGATCCGCCGGCTAAGCAGCAATAAGCGTTTCGTAGTCAAGAAGGAAACCGTATATACGAAAAAGAGCGCGAACAGCAGCACCATCACGATCATAAGCAAGCCAATCAAGCTGACTTTGTTGGCTCCCTTTACAATATTTCGCGTTTCAAACAAGGAAATGACCTTTAACCCATTCATACTGGAGTCCGGATATACCGAATCCACGATGATATAGGTGTTGTTGCCATTAATTTTTTTCAAATAAGTACCTTTCATCATATGATTCAAAAAATCGCGGTCAAAGCCGATTTCGTCCAGTTTTTTGCCGACTATGCCCGTATTTTTGGCGGCTACCACATAGCCGGTCTCATCTGCGATAACCGTTTCAAAAGGCTCCTGAATCAGCATCCGGTTTAATTCTGACTGGTTCAATGCAACCATCAGTACGCCCGAGGTATGATAATCCTGAAATGAAACCTGCCGAACCAGCGACAACCGATTCACCGACAACTCGTTCTCTCCTTTAACATACAGCCAGTTAACCCCTTTGGTTCTCATGGCCTGATTGTACCAATCCTCCGTTTTCATAGCGGGTGTCAAGGGGATGATTTCCAGATTGTTAGCCAATGTCGGGTTATCGAAGTAAATACGGATGCCGGAAATTTCCCGGTATTGGCTCTTGTATTCTTTAAAATCCGTAAAATTCAAGTAGGCTTTGGTTATCTCCCAAATATTCGAATAACGCGTATTGACGATCGTCTTCATCTGATTATCAAGCATTAGCAAATCGGACACGCTCAGCGGCACTTTTAACATCGTTTCCGTTTGCATTGTAAGTTTAGCAACGTTGTTTGTAGCCTGCTCAACCGCCCGTTCCAACGTCTGCTGCCGGAAATAATAAGTGACTGCTCCGCCTATGATCAGAATTGGAATCATAACGATCAAAATATAGGAAACGATGAATTTATGCTTCAGCTTCAGGTTATTGGTCTTTTGCAGCAAATTATCCAGCAATATTCAGGCCTCGCTTTCAAAGAGACGCTTACGGTTCGAAAGGTTCTCTCGCCCATCCGATAAAATGAAAAAAACGGCGACAAAGCTAAGTTTCTATATAAGTTGAACTAATGTTTGAGCGTATACAGGCAGCCGTGTGAAATATTCTTTCGATCGCTGTTGTTCCCGGATTTCATGGATTTATTTAATTCAGAATTAGTGAAAATCCGGTTACAAAGGCGAACGAAGCCTATGCTTCCGATGCAGCTTTCTTTCAGAAAGCTTTTAGCTTCTGCCAGAACATTTCACACTCTTGCCAAGTTACTTCTCTTTGTTTCAACATAAATATTTTGCCGCATCTCTTCATTTTTAAGTGATGGTTGTACCTTCATCCGGCTGCTGCTCGCTGCTTTTCCGGTATAAAGAAGGAGAAGTTCCGACATATTTCCGAAACTTGCTGTGAAAATAATCCACGCTCGTATATCCGACCTTCTCGGCCACCTGATATACCTTCATGCCCTGCCGCAAGTATTGTTTGGCGTGCTCAATCCGCACTTTATCGAGATAAGTATTGAAATGGTCGCCGGTCGTATTTTTGAACGTCTTGCCCAAGTATGCAGGGGTGTAATTATAGACGGAGGCCAACGATTCCAGCCTCAAATTTTCGTTGAAATTACGGTGAATGAAATCCAGCAGAGCTGTCATATTCTGTTCTTGCGTGCGAACGTTCAGCGATTCTTTGACAGTATCCAGCAGCTCTTCGATATGTTTGTACAAATCCAGTAAAGTCCGCTGCTGGTAAATTAGAGCGATCCTATCGGTATAATCCTTCAACTTACTTCCAGGAATGGAACGGTTCAAAGACAGCCGGGACAGCAAGCTGCTCAGCAGTTCCGCAAAGTACCTTTTGACCTCCGCTTCTGCCGCGCCTGAAGCTACCCGCCACTCTCCTGCCGACCGAATCAGCGATTCCAGCGCCCCCTTATTACCGATATCTAACGCGTAATACATCTGATCCTCCAGATGTTTGGGCTCTTTAACCGAATCCTCCGGCAACCGAATAAGTTGTTCATTCTCTTCACTTAAAACGCTATCTTTCCCAATAAAAAATTCACGCATCAACAAATCCCGCGCAGCCTCATAGGATACCGGCACTTCACTCAAAGAGCGAACAAGCGGACCAAATGCAGCTGTCGCCTGCACGCCGGTTCCTTCCAAAACGGACGAAATTTCACCGTATAACTCCCTGCGCATCTGCTCCCCAAGAACAGGAGATTTCAGTAAAATTCCCGCTTGAAAATGTACCGTAAAAAGCACGCCTTTTCCGGAGAGCTCGAAATAATCGCCAATCCGCTTTTGGGCTTCCTCTAAAATAACGGTATCGTTTAGGTTCCCTCTCGGAATATAGCAATTAACCAGCATAACCTGATAATTCATCCATTTCAGGCCAAGTCTCTCCGCCGTCGTTTCCTGTCTCTGGCGATCTTCATCCCACGGCTCGGTCAAAAGCGTTTGGACAAAAATGTCGCGGGTCCACTTTTCCGATACATCATCCCATCGCCGCTTTTCCTGCTCCTCCGCATAATCGTCCCTAATTTTCTCCAGATAAGAAACCATCTCTTCCTCATCCACCGGTTTCAGCAAATAACCATCGGCTTTGTGCTCCATCGCTTTCTTGGCATAACTAAAATCCGCATATCCGCTTAATATCAGGATACGAAGCTTTTCGTCTTTTTCCCGCAACGTTTGAATCAGCTGCAAGCCGTCCATTTCCGGCATCCGCATATCCGCAACCACCAAATCCGGCTTGATTACTTCATATTTATCGATAGCTTCAAATCCGTTGGAAGCGGTAGCCGCTACTGTAAATCCGCAGGACTCCCAAGGAATCATCGCCATTAACCCTTCACGGACTTTAGGTTCGTCATCTACAATCAGCACCTTCAGCAAAATCGAGTCCCCCCTTCGGCCCAAATCCCATAGCATTTTACATCCTATTTATGAATAGGCCGGTAATCAAACCAATCGAAATATGCCGGTTCCAGGTTTTTCTTTCCATTGCCGGTAGCATACAGCACCATATACACACCCGTGAATTTTCCGCCAACCTCGGTAGAAAGGTAGTGAACCTCTCCCGAACCAACTTTTTTGTTATCTTTGCCTTCCCCTTCGGAATAACTGAAGCTGTAGGTATGGCTGTCGGCATCCAATCGCAGCAAAACGCTGGAGTTCTCATAATCGGTGCAATGCTCAATCTTCCATAAGGAGCCGATTCGTCTGCGAAAAATGATTTTTTTCTTTCCGGCGATCCGAGTCAGAGCAATTTCATAATGATGCTCACAGTTTAGAAAAATGCTTAAGCCCGCTTCCTCGCCGTCATTTTTCGGGTCAAACTCAAGCAGCGTTCGTGCGGAACACTCCATATGCTCTTGTCTTCTGCCCAGCCATGCCGAAGTTTCCTTATCGTCCAAATTGATTTCGTTCCCTCTCAGCGTCAAAAAACCTTTTTGTTCGTCTAATGACCAGAGCTCCGGATCAGGGTTATAAATAAAGTTCCATGAGTAGTCCAAACGGTTGGCCTCAAAGTCATCCCGAACCTCTCTTTCGGCAAATTTAACCTCCGGCAGGCAATCCGCCTCCATCTCCATATCAATCGTTCCATGGTTCCCGACGACAGGCCACAGATCATCATCCCATTTTACCGGAGCAAGAAACGTTTCTCTGCCTAAATGATGTCTGTCAGGGTAAGGAACGGGACGAATTCCGAGACAAACCGCCCACCAGTTCCCGTTATGATCCTGAATGAAATCCGCATGACCTGTAGCTTTAATAGGCAGAGGCATACTTCGGTTGCTTAGGACCGGATTTCTTGGACAAGGCTCATATGGCCCCCAAATGTTTTGGCTTCTCGCTCCCGTTATCATATGGCCCTGGGAAGTTCCGCCCTCCGAGATGAACAAATAATAGTATTCACCAATTTTGTACAAATGAGGTCCCTCGGGATCAGCGGCCCCCGTCCCTTTCCAAATGCTCACAGGATCGCCGAGCAGCCTGCCCGTATCCAAATCAATTTCGCACATATAAATACTTTCGGAAGTACCCGTGTAGTAAACCCGGCCATCCTCTCCAAAATAAAGCGAAGGGTCTATTCCCGGCAAATCGATCCATACCGGATCCGACCATTCCCCGTAAGGATCGTTTGTCCGTACCACGAAATTGCCGCCTTTGGCCAAGCCATAGGTGACATTGGTGGTAATGACGTAAAAATAGCCGTCATGATAACGGATGGTAGGAGCATAAATGCCCATACTGTTCGGAACCTCTTTGGTTAATTGGATTTGACTGTTCCGATTCAAACAATGTCCGATTTGCCGCCAATTTACCAAGTCCTTGCTATGAAAAATCGGAATACCCGGAAAGTATTCAAATGAGCTCGTCACCAGATAATAGTCCTCTCCTACTCGGCAAGCACTAGGATCAGGATGAAAGCCGGAAATAATCGGATTGTTGTATTTCATTCATTTTCTCTCCTATGCTCAAATTCCCACTAGAACGAGATTAAGAGTAAACATCATCATTCAAGAGGGGCGCTGCGTTCAGCTGTATTATATTTGATGTCTCGATCCGCAAGCCTTGATTTAAAGGTCCAAAAATAGCATAAGAAGGACATCCGTTCTTTTACATGCGGTTAAACAGGATAATCCGTCAGCGTCTTAGGATTTCTTACCTTTATTTACCTTCTCCATAAAATAAAAAAAGGGCCTATGATGAGTTCATCACAGGCCGTCAATTTTTGCGTTTTCTGGAAAATGTCCTGCGGTGTTCCTCCTCCCCCCCCAAATGTTGCTATTCCAAAGCCTTTACTTGGTCATAAATATCCGTGTATCCGATTTTGGCACGAGCATGTTATCGTTTTTTATGCTTCACTCGAAAAGGCGGCTCGTCTGGAACATAACCAATTAAACGCTGATTTTCACGATTCCATCACACTCTATTGAACATAAAAAAGCCGCCCATGAAAATGAGCGACTTTTTTCTTTAATATTCACTTACCTCGAAGGTTATTATTTTATCAAAAATTATGTAATCCCTCCTAGACTTGAACGGTCCTTTATTATTTTCGTGTTTATCAATTCCGAAAGAGATGGACCCATTGCCGGCCGCCTTCGCTTCGTACCAACTAATGAATTGATCTACCTCATTCATAGATAGATCAAATTCTTTTGTGGTGCCATTTATGAGCATTATATCAAGAATTGCCCGATTATCGTCGGGAGTTGTCGGTTGTTCCGGATCTGTGGGTTGTTCTGGAACTGTAGCTATTTTACTCATCATTTCCAATTCATCGATACTAACATATACCCCGCCATTATTGGCTGTCACATTGATACGATACTTTTTATATGGCGTCAGGTTTTCAAATGTATACTCTCTTATTTCTCCGCTAACCCAGCCTGTTTCATTACTTCGAGTATCAAGAATATCCCATGATTGATTTTGTTCATTCCAACCTTCAAAGGTCCAGTCTTTAGGAGCCCTATCTATATTCTCCGATAATCGCGGTGTGATATTCTTTATTGTATATTTAGAAATAACTTGAGGAGAAGCAAATTCGTATGCTAACCACCCTGTTGGAACCCGGGGCTCCCAAGTATCTTCATAAGATTGACTTGTGCTTCTATTGAAGGCCTTCCAGGCAGCATACATCGGGCCGTATTCCTGACTTGCTGACGCTGTACCACTTGGAGCAGTATAGTTCGTCATCTTAGGTATTAAGTTCTCTGAATATTGATCTTGGGCAGACCCAGCAGATATTTCTGGCGAGAAAATAATTGTTGCAAGTAACAAAATACTGGAGAAAATCACAGCGCTCTTTTTAATTAGTTTGGACATTTATCTTCCTCCTATATGGTGTATGTTTTTAGGGTACAAGAGGAAATTCTTTTTGTCTAAACATTAAATGAATAATTATGTAAATTACACTATATATTTCAATTTAATCAAATTATTAAACTATTTAATTGATTATTCATAAAAAGGAAAAAAAGGACATCGATTCAGTAAAGGGTTTGTCCCCCTGAAAACATCCTAAACGAAGCGACCTCATGACAAAGTCTACTCCTTGTTCGGCAAACGGTTAATCTCACGTAAACAAATAAACGGTGACGAGCCAAGCTGGTGAGTTTGAGTCCAATTCCTGCAAAAATACAGGTTTTTTCGGTGAAATGTGCCGATTGAATAGAAAACCTGCGAAAGTGCAGGAAATTAGCGGGGACATTCACCTATGCAAGCGATTAAGGTGTGAAAAAATGCACTTTTGCAGGAATTGAGATCATATCGCCGTCGTAAGAAGAAAAAGATGCATTTTTGCATTTCTGTAGTTTTTTAGCAACTTCCAGCATCCGGCCTTTCCATCCCTCCCCGTCTTTCAGTCTTCCAGCGACTACGCAATCGAGGCACGGTGAACGGGTTCAACGTCTGGAGATGATTTGTAAGGCCCGATGACCATTTGCTGTTCTTGTTCGTTGGACATACGAGCAAGGCCGTATAACCGGACGTACACCGCATTAGGCATTGCTCCAAACCGTGCAGTGACATTCAGACGCTTTGGTTTGAACAGGGGGGGACTCATGGGTTCATGTTTCCGCTCCGTTGTCGTTTGCCCCATTCGGCCGCCGATTTAAGGTGCAGGAATGACCTGTTGAGTGGCATCTGTACATCGTATGCGTTGAACACAATCTCATTCTCTAATATTAGCTAATCAAACAGGCTTGCTGTAATTGCGAACTATAGTTGCGAATCCCTTCTGAAATTACTTTACTAAATATAAACTTTACTAAATTTTTTTATTAAAAATAACAATAAATCGAGCATTTTTTATTTCAAATTAATATTAAACGCACTAGCCGTCCCCGTCTAACGCTTTTTTCGCACTTCTCCGCCAAAAAGAAAAAAATCATTTAGAACTCCTTGTATAATCAATGAAATTATCCTCACTATTCGCACCTTACCAATCGCCCATAGATGATTCTCACAAAAAATGGAGCGACCATCATTGTACAAAACCGGTTTATATGATATTTTGAAGGAAAGTGGTCTACAGGGGGAATCTTACATGTCAAACACATTGGCTGCGGTTACTTTCGGCGAACCGATGGTGATGTTCCGCGCCGACGAGATCGGCGAACTTCACGAAGCGGTTTCTTTCTCCAAGGCGCTGGCCGGAGCCGAAAGCAACGTGGCAACCGGTCTCTGCCGCCTTGGCCATCCGACCGGTTACGTTACTAAGCTGGGCCAAGACAGCTTTAGCCGATTTATTTTGGATGCCCAAAACCGGGAAGGGATCGATACTTCCGGCGTAACCTTCACTCCGGAACGGCCGACCGGCATGCTCTTGAAATCAAGGGTGCTCAGCGGAGATCCCAAAGTGGAGTATTTCCGCAAAGGCTCCGCCGCCTCTACCCTCAGCGTCGCCGAATTTGATCCGGCCTACTTTGCTTCGGCCGGTCATCTGCACGTCACGGGAATTTCCGCCGCGCTTTCGTCCTCCATGCTGGAATTTTCGCGCCACGCCATGGACTATATGAAGAGTTTAAACCGGACCGTATCGTTCGATCCTAATCTGCGCCCGGTGTTATGGAGCGACCGGGAGACGATGATTCGGACTATCAACGAATTGGCTGCCCGCGCCGACTGGTTCCTTCCCGGGATCGGCGAGGCGCGTCTATTGACGGGTCTGGAAGAGCCGGAGGAAATTGCCGATTTCTATCTTAAGCAAGGCGTATCGCTGGTTGTCATCAAAATGGGGCCTGGCGGTGCCTTTTACAAAACCGCTCAAGACTCCGCCTTTGTGCCCGGCTTCAAAGTGGCGCGGGTCGTGGACACGGTCGGCGCCGGGGACGGGTTTGCCGCCGGTGTCATCAGCGGCATGCTGGAGAAGCTGGACGTGCGATCGGCCGTTTCTAGAGGAAATGCGATCGGCGCGCTCGCAGTCATGTCGCCGGGAGACATGGACGGTCTGCCGAATAGAGCCGAGCTTGAGGCATTTATGGCCTCCGCCGCCACAGTCGGCTGAAGACGCCGGGTATTGGGATAGGTCCGCCACCGGCTTTCGGCCAATTCCGCCTTATTTCTGTTCGATCCCAATGGAACCCGGAAACACTCCGAATCAGCATGACAAACAAAAGGACTTTGACTTCCGCACGGCGGAGATCAAAGTCCTTTTTAAGTTCTGGCCGGCTTCATTTGGCGGCACGATAAATCCTACGGATTACACGCCCGCCCCGACCTTTTTCACCGACTCCCCGCGCCGCAACGCGGGCGGGAACCGGTATACAATCGGTACCTGCCCATCCATATCCTCGATCCCCGACAGGATGACCTTGGCGGCACGAACGCCGATTTCATGCGCGGGCTGGCAGATGGTCGTGATCACCGGATTGTAGATTTGGGCAAAATCGGCATCGTCGATTCCGATGACCGACAGCCTTTCCGGAATGGCGATCCCCAAGCGGTTCGACGCCTTAAGCAGCTCAGCCAGCACAATATCGTTGCCCGCGATCAGCGCCGTTGGCGGCTCCGGCAGCGCCATAAGCTCCGAAAGCCTCGCCGCGACCGCTTCCCCGGGCGTGCTCGCCAGGTATTCCTCTCTCAGCGGCAGCCCCGCTTCCCCCATTGCTTTGCGGAATCCGTCCAGCCGCTCCTTACGCGGGGTGATGCCCTGCTCCCCGAGCGGCAGCGTTATCATCCCGATCCGGGTATGCCCGCTGCGTACCAGCTCCTCTACCCCCAGCCTGGCCGCAGCGTCGTTGTCCAGCAGCAAGCTTTGCGTGCTGACGCCCTCAACCAAGCGGTCAATGAACGCAAACGGCACTTGCAGTTCGCTCAGCCGGCTGTAGGCCGATGATTGATGCCCCGTGGGAAATACGATCAGGCCGTCCACCTGCCGGGCCATCAGCGTCTCGATATAAAGCCCTTCCTTCTCCGGGTTCTCGTCGGCGTTGCAGATCAAAACCTGGATCCCGCGGCTCTGCAGCTCGCTTTCGATGGCCCTTACGCACTGAATGGAAAAGGTATAGTTGATATCGGCCACGATAACGCCGACAAGATGCGTCCGGTTCTGCTTCAAACTCCGGGCAAGGCCGTTCGGCCGGTAATTCAGTTCGTCGATCACTTCGGCGATCCGCTGCCGGGTCGCATCGCTCATATATTTGTATCGCTGGTTCAGATACTGGGAAACGGTGCTTTTGGATACGCCCGCCTTACGGGCGACATCGTCGATCGTCAGCTTTTTCATCACATCAATGCTCCGCTCTTTGCCATAAGATTATCCTTTTATGATAACACAGATCGAAGGCCAATTCCTTAAGGTAAAAGCGGAACACCGCTTGCCGCCGAATGCAAGTCGGCCTGATCCTTAAAAAGGCGGGGCTCGGCAGCGTTACGCATTTAGGGAGAATGTTCAAGCTGGTCACCGGTCACGCTCCGTTGTTCTGCGGAAAGGGGTAGACGAACGCTTTTTGATGAACAAAATTTTCACGTGTGCAAAACGTTTTTTTCTTGACATGCAGAGGGTTGGTTATATAAAATGAAAGCGTTAAATAAACTGTTTTGGAGCGGATTTTATGATTACGATCAAGGACATAGCCAGGGCGGCGGGCGTTTCGCATACCACCGTTTCCCGCGCTCTCAACGGCAACCCGCTGATTAAGCCGGATACGCGCGAACGTATTATGAAAATCGCTTCGGAAATGAATTACGTGCCCAATTACAATGCCAAAAGTCTGGTTACCAAACGCTCGCATACGATCGGGTTGTTTTTCTCCAGCATCCATCAAGGGACGTCCGCCAGCTTCCTGGTCGACGCCATCAAAGGCATCCATCAAGTGCTTGACGAGAATTACCTGCTTACGGTCAGCGGCATCGACAATATCGGCCATCTGGAGTCCATCAACCCTCGCCGTTATGACGGCATTCTGACGATGAGCCAAAGCGACATGGACAACGAATTTATTTATCACGTCAAAACGGCCGGCATCCCGTTGGTTGTTCTCAATCGTCATCTGGACGATCCGGCAATCACCAATGTAGCGGCGGATGACCGGAAAGGCGTCAAGGCCGCGGTCGACCACGCTTTTGCCATGGGACACCGAAAAATTGCTATTATTGAGGGCAAAACCGGGTTCAAGTCTTCATCCGAACGCAAACAAGGTTATTTGGACAGCCTGATTGCCAATAATCTGACGCTCGACCCGCTCTATTTTGCGCAAGGCGATTACAGCATTGAAAGCGGCTATGCGGCCATGCAGCGGCTTTTGTCGCTGCCCGAACGCCCCACCGCCGTCTTCTGCTGCAACGACGATATGGCGATCGGGGCGCTGAACGCCAGCTTTGATAACGGATTGGCCGTTCCGGGCGACCTGTCGTTGATCGGCTTCGACGACATCATGTTTGCGCAGTATACCAACCCTGCCTTGACCACAATTCGCAAATCCGTCGCGGAAATCAGCAAGGAGGGCACAAAACTGCTGATTCAACTTATGGAGCATCCGGACTCTCCTGCCGTACAGCGTTTAATAGAAACGGAACTGATTCGGCGCAGATCGGTCGCCCGCTTCCCTGAGCCTTGAAGATGACGGGTCAGGATAAACCGTTGGTTTAAAAAAAGAGATTCCCCTCTTTTTTTAGATATAAATGTTCACGTGTGCATTATCATTTCAAACGAAAAGGAGTTCTGATTTTCATGACAAGCACCCAGCTATCGCGCGCCGCGTTTCCCGACCTTCCCTCTTTTCCCGAGCGCGTCATCCAGTTCGGCGAAGGCAACTTTATGCGCGCTTTTGTCGATTGGCAGCTTCAGCAAATGAACAACCGCGGACTGTTCGGCGGCAGCGCGGTATTGGTTCAACCCATCGCCAAGGGCCCCAGCGCCCTGTTTGCCGAACAGGACCATCTGTACACGGTGCTGCTCAACGGGATTTTGAACGGCGAACTCGTCAATTCCAACGAAGTCATCTCCAGCGTTAGCCGTGTGCTCAATCCTTATAACGATTATGAAGCGTTCCTTGCCTTGGCAGAGGATGATCGATTGGAGTTTATCACCTCCAATACGACGGAAGCCGGCATCGCCTACCATCCCGGGGATAAAGCGGACGACGCTCCGCCCGTCAGCTTTCCCGGCAAGCTGACGGCACTGCTCCATCGGCGTTATCAGCTTGGCAAGAAGGGATTTGTCGTCATTCCCTGCGAGCTCATTGACCGCAACGGCGATAAGCTGCTGGAAATCGTAAAGCGGTACGCGGAGGAGTGGCGGCTCGGCGAAAACTTCCTGCGCTGGCTGAATGAAGAGAACACCTTCTGCTGCAGTCTGGTTGACCGGATCGTTCCCGGATATCCGCGGGCGCAGGAAACCGAACTGGAAGAGCGTCTCGGTTACCGCGACAATCTGATGGTAACGGCAGAACCGTTCCTGTTGTGGGTTATCGAGGGCCCGGAATCGCTCCGCGACTCCCTTCCGCTGGAAGAGGCCGGTCTCAACGTGGTCGTAACGCCGGATATGACCCCGTACCGGGAACGCAAAGTGCATCTGCTTAACGGGCCGCATACCGCCATGGTTCCGCTTGGGCTGCTGGCGGGTCTGGAAACGGTCGAGGAAGTAGTGACAAACGAAACCTTTTCCGTATTTGTACGCGAACTGCTTGACAATGAACTGATCCCCATGCTCGATTTGCCGTCGGAGGAGCTTAATGCTTATGCGCAAGCGGTGCTTGAACGGTTCCGGAACCCTTTTATCCGGCATGAACTTAAATCCATCGCCCTAAACAGCATTTCCAAATTCAAAACCCGTCTGCTGCCGCTGCTGCTCCGCTTCGTTTCCGAACGCGGCGAACTTCCGCCTTTGCTGACCTTGTCGTTTGCGGCGCTGCTGTACAGCTACCGGGGGGACCGGATTCCAAGACAAGACGGCACCGAGGTTATTGAAATATTCGACAAGGCCTGGACCGATCCGGCGGCGTTCGTGGAATTCATTTTAGGGGAAACAGCCCTATGGGGAATGGATTTGACGGCAGTTCCAGGGCTTACCGCGCGCTTAAGAGCGCAAATCGGCGAACTGGAAACGCAAGGCGCCCGGTCTGTTCTGCAACAACTGGTTTAGGAGAGTGAACGGCATGAGAACGTTAATGAAAATGAATGCGCGCGACAATGTCGCGGTTGCGCTTCGTCCCATCACCCAAGGGGAAGCCCTGGAAGCGGCCGGCGGCACACTGACGGCAGCGCAGGATATTTCCCAAGGGCACAAGATCGCTTTGACCGCTATTCCGGAAGGCGGGATCGTGGTCAAGTACGGTTATCCAATCGGTTACGCCACGGAAAACATCGCTGCCGGCCAGTGGGTGCACACCCACAACATAAGAACGACCCTAGCCGGTGAAGAACAATACGAATATGTGCCCGACTTGCATCCTGTCCGCTACCCCTCTCGAGATCTGACCTTTGACGGCTACCGCCGCAAAAACGGTAAGGTGGGGATTCGCAATGATTTGTTCATCGTGCCGACGGTCGGGTGCGTGAACGGCATGGCCGAGCAGATGCTGTCGGAGTTCAAGGCCAAACATCCGGATCTTGGCCCGTTTGACAACATCACGGTGCTGAAGCATCCTTACGGCTGCTCGCAGCTTGGCGACGACCACCGGATGACGCGCAGCATTCTGCTGGACGCGGTGCATCATCCCAACGCAGGCGGCGTGCTCGTCTTCGGGCTGGGCTGCGAGAACAACGTGGTTTCCGATTTCCGGCAGCTCCTGGGCAGCTTCGACGAATCCCGGGTCAAATTTCTGGTGGCCCAAGAAGTGGACAATGAAGTGGAAGCCGGAGCCCTCCTGCTGGAAGAACTGCATGAAGCCGCCCTTGGCGACGTTCGGGAACCGGTGCCGCTGAATGAATTGAACGTAGGCCTGAAATGCGGCGGTTCCGACGGTTTTTCGGGCATTACAGCCAATCCGCTGCTGGGCGCATTTTCCGACTTTCTGATCAGCCAAGGCGGCAGTTCGGTGTTGACCGAGGTGCCGGAAATGTTCGGTGCGGAAAAGATGCTGATGGCTCGCGCCGAAAACCGCGAGGTTTTTGAGAAAATCGTCTCGCTTATCAACAATTTCAAACAGTATTTCCTCTCTTATGGGGAACCTGTCTATGAGAACCCGTCTCCGGGAAATAAAGCCGGCGGAATCAGCACGCTGGAAGACAAGTCGCTAGGTTGCACGCAAAAGGCGGGTACCTCGGCGGTTGCTGACGTGCTGCAATACGGCGAAAAACTGAGAAAAAAGGGGCTCAGCCTGCTTCAAGCCCCGGGAAACGATCTTGTGGCGGCATCTGCTTTAGCTTCCGCCGATTGCCAGCTGGTTCTATTTACGACCGGGCGCGGTACCCCGTTTGGAAGTTTTGTGCCGACCGTCAAAATCGCGACGAACAACGATCTTTTCAACAAAAAGGGGCACTGGATGGATTTCAACGCCGGGCCTCTGCTGGAAACGCCCATGGAAGAAGTGCTTGAGCAATTTATAAACTATATCATTGAAGTCGCCAGCGGCCGAAAGACGCGCAACGAAGAAAACGAGGTTCGGGAGCTGGCCATCTTTAAAACGGGGGTAACGTTATGAGCACCGAATTTTTAAACGATCATTTTCTGCTGTCTACCGAGACGGCGCGCCATTTGTTTCATCAACATGCCAAAAATATGCCCATTGTCGATTATCACTGCCATCTTGACCCCAAGGAAATTTATGAAGACCGTCCTTTTGCCAACATAACCGAAGCCTGGTTGTATGGGGATCATTACAAATGGCGGCTTATGCGGGCAAACGGAATTCCGGAAAACCGGATTACCGGGGACGCCTCCGACTACGACAAATTTATGGCATGGGCCGTTACCGTACCCAAAACGGTCGGCAATCCGCTGTACAGCTGGACCCATTTGGAACTGCGCCGTTTCTTCGGGGTCGATACTCCGCTTAACGAGCAAACAGCTCCGGAAATTTGGGATAAAATAAACGCTAAGCTCGCGGAGCCGGCCTTTACCCGGCGCTCCCTGATCGCAGGCTCCAACGTTCGGGTGGTGTGCACCACGGACGACCCGGCCGACAGCCTCGAGTACCACCGGTTGCTGGCCGAGGAAGAGACACGTTTTGCGGTTTTCCCGACCTTCCGCCCCGACAAGGCGCTGAACATCGACGCTCCGGGATTCGCGGATTGGATCGGCCGGCTCGAGGCGGCCTCAGGCCGCAAAGCTTCCACCTTTGCCGAACTGACAAACATTTTGGAAGAACGTATCCGCTTTTTCCACGATCATGGCTGCCGCCTGTCCGATCATGCGCTTGATGTGCTGCGGTATCGGGCGGCCGACCGGGAAACCGTGGAGGCGATTTACGCCAAGCGCCTTTCCGGCGCGGAGTTGTCCGAAGATGAAGTGACCGAATACCGAACCGAACTGCTGATTCAATTGATCGCCATGTACGAAAAACAAGGCTGGACCATGCAGCTTCACCTGCACGCTTACCGAAACAACAACACGCCTATGTTCCAGAAGCTAGGGCCGGATACCGGATACGACGGCATAAACGACCTCTCGATCACCGCGTCCCTGTCAAAGCTGCTGGACCGCGCCGAAAGCGGCTCGGGATTGCCGAAAACGATCCTCTATTCGCTGAATCCCGGCGATTATCCGGCGCTGCTGGCGCTAATGGGCTGTTATCAAAAAGAAATTCCCGGCAAACTGCAGCTCGGCTCCGGCTGGTGGTTCAACGATACCCGCGACGGCATGAGACGGCAAATGACGCTGCTTGCCGACAACGGCTTGCTGTCCCGCTTTGTCGGCATGCTGACCGATTCGCGCAGCTTCCTGTCCTATACGCGCCACGAATACTTCCGGCGGGTGCTGTGCGAGTGGATCGGAGAATTGGCAGAGCGGGGCGAAGCGCCCGACGATTTGAAACTGCTGGGTGAAATGGCGGAGGATATTGCGTACCGCAACGCGGCTTCGTATTTCGGCTTCAACCGCTAGACCGGATCTAACCAAAAAGGAAGCAGAGGATCGGCTTATCCGCCTGTCCGTCTGCTTCCTTTTTTACTTATATTGGTCCGGCTTTAACCGCGCAGCGCCCGGTACTTGGCCACGTAGGCCGCCGCCAATTCCGTGATTTTGTTATACTGCCCCTGCTTCGCCGGAGCGGTCAGATTGCCGCCGATCCCCACGGCGATACAGCCGGCCTTCAGCCAATGCTCCATGTTTTCAAGGTCAACGCCGCCCGTCGGCATGATGCTGATGTGCGGCATTGGGCCTTTAACCGCCTTGACGAAATCGGGACCAAAGGCGCTGCCCGGGAACAGTTTCAGAACGTCAACCCCGAGTTTTAACGCCTCCTTGATTTCGCCCAGCGTCAGAACGCCCGGCATATACGGGATGCCGTACAGGTTGCACATTTGCGCCGTCTCCTTGTCAAACGACGGACTTACCACAAATTCCGCCCCCGCGAGAATGGCAATCCGGGCCGTAACCGGATCAAGCACGGTGCCGGCGCCGATGACCGCCCGGTCCCCGTATTCCGCAACGAGCCGGCGGATCGCTTCTTCGGCGCCCGGCGTCGTGAACGTTACCTCTATGTTGATCAGACCGCCTTCAATGCAGGCCGCCGACATTTTGCAAGCTTCTTCCGCGTTTTCCGCTCGGATGACCGCCACTACACCGCACTCTTTCAGACTTCCCAGGACTTTTAATTTTTTCATGACTTTCTTCTCCTTTGCCTTGATGGAATGAGTTTCGATCAATAATAAATTTTACTAAATATTTTTATCCATTTCGGAAAATCACTGCGATTTTTTTCATCAATTTGATACTAACATAATTACCGCTAACGTCAATGTTTTTTCCGTTTTATGTTGACCCATACGGCATTGCATCAGTCTTGCGTAAGACTTGACGTAAAGATGGCCATTATACAAAACCGATTTATTTATCTATGCCCATTTCCCGAATATCCACGGTATTAAACCACTCACCATCCACCATAAACCGTCCGGTTTCCTGATCTAACCGCTCAATCACCCCTATCACGCGAGCGTCGTCAATTTCGTCAAACATACGTATGTTAACCGACGTTTTTGTTCGGAAGGTTTCAAAGAGAAAACGCAAAATTTGTTCATTAAGCAGCGAGCGAACACGGGCATCTGACATCTTCATTAAATCTCCTCCTCAATAGTGCTGGGCCTTTTCGATTTTGATTGAGCTAAGCGCACGGGCGGTCCAAGTGATGTATCCCTTTTGATTGAGGCTATCCAGTGTCTGCTCAATTTTGGCGTACTTGCGGCCTGTCATATGTTCCAGCTCCGTCTGCGTGGGGTTGCGGCGATGACGCAGGCCGAAATTATATAAGATTCTTAACAACTTCCGTTCGGAATCAGAAAGCATACTCCATCACCTCAATATATCGAACATATGTTTGTATTATATGCGAATATACATTCGATTAACAATTAAAAAAAATAACATCTTGGCTAGAAACCTTGATGATTATTCCGTTTTTAAATTTCTCAATTCCTCAATCAAGGTAATATGATCAAAAGACTACCTTGACAGTCACAGTAGTATGTCGTATTATGCATTTGTAGAGGTGATCCTATGAGTGATAACAAAATCACATCCGACCTGCTGCGCGGACACAGCGACACGATGATTTTACGGCTATTATCCGAATCCGACCGCTACGGGTACGAAATTGTCAAGCTGATTGCCGAGCGATCGGGCGGCGAGTATGAATTAAAGGAAGCCACGATGTACTCCAGTGTCCGGAGGCTTGAAGCAGACGGTGATATCGAGTGGTATTGGGGCGATGAATCTCAGGGAGGACGGCGCAAGTATTTTCGGATTACCGAAAAGGGCAAGGCTGCTTACGCCCGCAACAAAAGCAATTGGGAGTATGCAAAACGCGTGCTTGATAACCTATTGTAAAGGAGATTTGATGGTATGAATGAGAAATTGACCCATTATTTAAACGGCGTTTTTGCGCCATACGACGGGGTAAAAAGCGTCAGTGAATTAAAAGCCGACCTGCACTTGGATTTGCAGGAACGGTTTCGTGAACTCAAAGCCGAGGGCAAAGACGATGAAACGGCTTTTGAGATGACCATTGACAGCATCGGCGACATTGAGCAAACGGTACTCGAGGTCGCAAACCTCTCCCGCTCGCTGGAACGGCAAATGCAGATAAACCTCCGTGCGATCGATCTTCAAGAGAGTGACTTCGCGGGCGTTACTTTACACAAAGGGGAATTCAAAGCGGCCGCCTTGCGCAAAGCCGACTTTTCCGGCGCCGACATGACCGGTACCTCGTTTGCAGTCAGCGATGCGCGTGAAGCCAATTTTGACGGCGCAAATCTGACAGACTGCAGCTTTTCCATCACTGACCTCGCGAATGCGAGCTTCCGAAAATCCATCCTTGTACGTACCGACTTCAACAAGTCGTCGTTAGACGGAACCAAATTTGTCGATGTTAAACTGACCGACGTGAAGTTCACCATCGCCGACCTTAAAAACACAATCTTTGAAAGCTGTATCTTTAACGGTGTGGACTTCACAAAGTCCGACCTGCGAGGAATGCGTTTTGACGGATATACCTTCATCGGCGTCAAGTTTGACAAATCCGCACTGAACAACGCTTCGTTTAGTGGAGCGACACTCAAGAACGTCTCATTCCGTCTGCCTTTTTCCATGACCAACAAATCTTACAACGACTTCAAAACGGTCAGCTTTGACGGAGCGACGATGGATAAGTTGACCTATGCTGCGCTTAAAGGCTTATGGGTCGTAGATTTGTCAAAAGTTACGGTTATCTAACTTATTGCAAAGGAGATTTGATGGTATGAATGAGAAATTGACCCATTATTTAAACGGCGTTTTTGCGCCATACGACGGAGTAAAAAGCGTCAGCGAATTAAAAGCCGACCTGCACTTGGATTTGCAGGAACGGTTTCGTGAACTCAAAGCCGAGGGCAAAGACGATGAAACGGCTTTTGAGATGACCATTGACAGCATCGGCGACATTGAGCAAACGGTACTCGAGGTCGCAAACCTCTCCCGCTCGCTGGAACGGCAAATGCAGATAAACCTCCGTGCGATCGATCTTCAAGAGAGTGACTTCGCGGGCGTTACTTTACACAAAGGGGAATTCAAAGCGGCCGCCTTGCGCAAAGCCGACTTTTCCGGCGCCGACATGACCGGTACCTCGTTTGCAGTCAGCGATGCGCGTGAAGCCAATTTTGACGGCGCAAATCTGACAGACTGCAGCTTTTCCATCACTGACCTCGCGAATGCGAGCTTCCGAAAATCCATCCTTGTACGTACCGACTTCAACAAGTCGTCGTTAGACGGAACCAAATTTGTCGATGTTAAACTGACCGACGTGAAGTTCACCATCGCCGACCTTAAAAACACAATCTTTGAAAGCTGTATCTTTAACGGTGTGGACTTCACAAAGTCCGACCTGCGAGGAATGCGTTTTGACGGATATACCTTCATCGGCGTCAAGTTTGACAAATCCGCACTGAACAACGCTTCGTTTAGTGGAGCGACACTCAAGAACGTCTCATTCCGTCTGCCTTTTTCCATGACCAACAAATCTTACAACGACTTCAAAACGGTCAGCTTTGACGGAGCGACGATGGATAAGTTGACCTATGCTGCGCTTAAAGGCTTATGGGTCGTAGATTTGTCAAAAGTTACGGTTATCTAACTTATTGCAAAGGAGATTTGATGGTATGAATGAGAAATTGACCCATTATTTAAACGGCGTTTTTGCGCCATACGACGGAGTAAAAAGCGTCAGCGAATTAAAAGCCGACCTGCACTTGGATTTGCAGGAACGGTTTCGTGAACTCAAAGCCGAGGGCAAAGACGATGAAACGGCTTTTGAGATGACCATTGACAGCATCGGCGACATTGAGCAAACGGTGCAGGAGGTCGCCGGCCTCTCCCGTTCGCTGGAGCGGCAGTTGTTGATCAACTTCAGCGCGGGCAACTTGCCAAAAAGCGACTTCGCGGGTGTTACCGCGCATAAAGGAAAATTTGAAGCGAGCGCGCTTCGCGGCTCCGACTTTTCGGGCGCGGACCTGACCGGCAGCTCATTCAAGGCCAGCGACGTGCGCGAAGCCAATTTTGACGGCGCAAACCTGACAGACTGCGGCTTTTACGCTCTGGATCTGGCGGGTGCGAGCTTCCGCCGTTCCACCCTTGTGCGCACCAATTTCAATGCTTCCGGGCTGAAGGGGGCCCAGTTCATCGACGTAAAGCTGACCGACGTCAAACTGACCCTGAGCGATCTTAGAAAAGCGGTTTTCAAAAACTGTATTTTCGACGGCGTGGACTTCGACAAATCCGACCTGCGGGGCTTGCGCTTTGACGGGCATACCTTTAACGGCGTCAAGTTTGGCGGGGCGGCGCTGAATGAAGTTACGTTTAAAGACGCGACACTTAGAAATGTGTCCTTTACACCGCCGTTTTCCCTGACCAAGAAATATTACCGTGCCATCAAAACCATTCGTTTTGACGGAGCCATGATGGATAAGTTGACCTACGCCGGGCTCCAAGGCATGGAAGCCAATTTAACGGGGGTTACTATCATTTAAAATTTAAGGAGGAATGAATATGCCAAACCAAGCAATCCAGGTGAAAGGACTGCAAAAATCCTACAAGCAGCTTCAAGTGTTGAAAGGCGTAGATTTTGAAGTGGAGAAGGGCAGTATTTTTGCTCTTCTTGGATCCAACGGTGCGGGCAAGACAACGATTGTCAAAATTCTCTCTACGCTGCTCAAGCATGACGATGGAGTCGCCACCGTAAACGGATTCGATGTTTCGTCAAAGCCGGACTCCGTACGGCAGTCGATCAGCCTGACCGGGCAGTTTGCCGCCGTAGACGAGGTCTTGACCGGGCGGGAAAATCTGATCATGATCGCCAAGCTGCGGCACCTCGATAATCCGCGTCAAGTTGCGGACGATTTGCTGAAACGCTTCGGATTGCCTGACGCCGCCGACCGTAAGGCATCTACTTATTCCGGCGGTATGCGCCGCAGGCTGGACATCGCTATGAGCCTTGTAGGAAAACCGCAGCTTATTTTCCTCGATGAGCCAACCACCGGGCTTGACCCCGAGGCGCGCATTGAGACATGGAAGATTGTCAAGGAGCTTGCCGGCGGCGGGACAACGGTATTCTTGACCACGCAGTACCTGGAAGAAGCGGAACAGCTTGCCGATCGAATTGCCATTTTGCATGAAGGCAGAATTATTGCACATGGCACGCTGGAGGAATTGAAAATGATGTTCCCGCCCGCTAAGGTGGAGTATGTGGAGAAACAACCTTCATTGGAAGAGATATTCCTCGCAATCATCGGTAAAAAGGAGGCGAAGTAACCATGAATAACTATTTTTTCAGCGACATGAGCGTTATGCTTGGGCGCTCCATGCGCCATATTATGCGAAGCATGGATACCATCATCACGGTCTGCATCACTCCGATTGCAATGATGCTGCTGTTCGTCTATGTGCTTGGCGGCTCGATCCAGGCAGGCACGGATAACTATGTGAACTACCTGCTGCCCGGTATCCTGCTGATTGCGATTGCAAGCGGCATATCCTATACGGCTTACCGCCTGTTTTTGGATAAGCAACGGGGTATCATTGAGCGGTTCCACTCCATGCCGATTTCGCGTTCCGCCGTGCTATGGGGGCACGTGCTGACCTCAATCGTATCCAACGTCATTTCTCTGGTCGTCATCATTCTCGTAGCGCTCATTATGGGCTTCCGCTCATCGGCAGGGATATTGCCCTGGCTAGCCGTAGCCGGTATACTCGTGCTGTTCACGCTTGCTTTAACTTGGATCGCGGCAATTGCCGGACTGTCCGCAAAATCGGTGGAGGGTGCAAGCGCGTTTTCCTATCCGCTTATCTTCCTGCCGTTTATCAGCTCGGCCTTTGTGCCGACCGATTCAATGCCGAAGATCGTTCGAGCTTTTGCCGATAACCAGCCGGTGACTTCGATCGTGGAAACCATCCGGGCACTGCTGTCAGGTCAGCCGGTGGGCAATGATATCTGGGTCGCACTGGCATGGTGTGTCGGAATTACACTCGTGGCTTACATCTTTGCAGTAAGAACGTATAAAAAGCAAATGTGATGGGCGGAAAAGTAAAAAGCAGACGATCGCATGAAGAGAATTCATGCGATCGTCTGCTTTTGATTGCGACAACGGATATATAAGAACAATACCTGCTGTTGTTCGTTCGTAAAGTCAGATCGACATGCCGCCGGAAACTTCGATGCGCTGCGCGTTAACCCAGCGATTTTCCTCGGATAAGAGCGAAGCGATCATCGGGCCGATGTCGTCCGGCTCACCGGCGCGGCCGAGCGCCGTCATTTCGGCAACCTGCTTGTTCAGTTCAGGGTTGTCGCGAACCATGCCGCCGCTGAAGTCGGTCGCAATGGCCCCCGGAGCAACGGTGTTGACCCCGATTCGGCGTGGCCCCAGTTCCTTTGCGAGATAGCGTGTCAGAACCTCAACTGCGCCTTTCATGGCTCCGTAGGCTGCGCTGCCCGGTACGATAATACGGGTCAGGCCCGAAGAAATGTTGACGATCCGTCCGCCGTCATTCATCAGCGGGAGAAGCTTTTGCGTCAGGAAAAACACGCCTTTGAAGTGAACATTATAGAGTTGATCCAGCTCTGCTTCGGTAGTCCGGGCAATGGAATTATGGTGAGAGGTGCCGGCGTTGTTGACGAGATAATCGAAACGTTCGGCTCCCAGTTCTTTAAGCGCTTCGCTTGCATGTTGAACGAACGAATCAAATGTGGTGATATCGCTGGTATCAAGCTGCAAAGCGATTGCATTTCTTCCCGTTTCGCGCGCCAAATGAACGACCTTTTCGGCTTCCGCTTGATTTGAACGGTAAGTAAAGATGGAGTCCACTCCCTGTTTGGCGAGGTTCAAAACGGTATTACGGCCCAGGCCGCGGCTTCCGCCTGTAACGACAGCGATTTTGGCATGTTGTTGTGTCAATTTAACCATTCCTTCTTTCTATCAGGCTCAATCAAATTATAACTGACCGGTTAGTTATATAATGCTCTTATCTAACCGGTTTGTCAACTCATTCTTATTCATGTTATATTGTAGCCATTAAATTGCATGGAGGAACTGCTATGCGAAATGCTGAAGCAACACGCGAACGGATTCTGGATGCGGCTACGGCGGAGTTCTCCGCTTACGGCATTGCGGGGGCGCGAGTCGACCGTATCGCCAAAACAGCCGGATGCAACAAAAACTTGATCTATATCTACTTTGAAAATAAAGAAAATCTTTTCACCACGGTTCTCAGGAAACATTTGGCGCTGGTTTATGAGGATATTGTTTTTACGCCGGAAGACCTGCCGGGCTACGCGGTGCGGGTGTTCGAATACAATATGGCCCACCCCGATTTGCTAAGACTGATGGCATGGTTTAATCTTGAGCAAAAAGAGAATATTATGCCCGAGCGTATTCTGGCTCACGAGGGGAAAATTTCATTAATCCGGGATGCGCAAAATTCCGGCCAAATTGGAAAAACGCTTTCCGCCAGCTTTCTGCTGAACACGATCATGGCCCTTGCCACAGCTTGGACGGCGGCAAGCCCCTTTAACTTTAACGAGCTTAACCCGGAATCCGCAAGCGATACATCCGCATTGAAAGACGAGATTGCCAAAGCGATTAGGCTGTTGGCTAAAGGCGAAGATCCAAAGTAAATAGTCAATGTTTTATTTGAATTTCTTAAACCCTTGATCTCCAAGGGTTTTTAATTTTGACCTTTTAAAATTCCATATCCTCCTTGCAAACTCAACCAACATCGGCTATGATGAGGATAACTTATTAAAGATGTTTAAAAAGTCCTCAAATCCTTCAAAGCTTATTCCCTATAAGCTTAGAAAATCCTAATGGGGTGTCCACATGATGAATGCAAAAGATATGAGAAATAGGGCGGTCGGCATTCAAATCACAGATGATACTAAAGACGACCGGGAAAGACAAAACTCATTGGACCGCATTTGGCAATTTAATCATGGCACGGAAGCCGGGCCTCATGACCGGAAAGAGCTGGTCAAAGGCTGGTTCGGCTCAACCGGCAGAGATTTGCGTATCGTTCCGCCTTTTCAATGCTATTATGGTTCCAATATCCATGTAGGCGAAAATTTCTATGCCCATTTTGATTGTGAATTGATGGATGTCGGCAAAATTCAAATTGGAAACAACGGCTTTCTTGCGCAAGGCGTCCGCATACGCACCGAGCCGGGAAAAGAAGTCACGATCGGCAACGATGTCTGGGTTTTAAACCACGCAATGATCGAACCCGGTGTTCATATAGGAAGCAATGTCGTTATCTCCGCCGGAACCACTGTAACGGAAGATGTCCCGGATAACGTTGTTATAGGGGGTAATCCCGCTAGAATAATCAAGCGGTTTTCCCTGGACGCGAACGCTCCCGCCCAAATCCTTCATCTGCTCGTTTAGGAAAAGACAGAAAAAGCCTCCGCTCATCCATTCGGGCAGAGGCTTTATTTTTACCGACTATTGCTAAAAAATCAGCTCAGTTGCATTGTTGTAACACAGGTGTCGCTGTCTTCGAACGTCGGAACATCCGATTCCACCGTTTTTCCGTCATGACTGATCGTGACATGGTAGGTCTTATCGCGAGGCAGCCACAAATCAAGGAAGCCGTTCTTTTCGGCTTTCATATCTTGATTCACGACGACATTCCCCTTCTCGTCCTCCACACGCACGGTGAATTCCTCTCCGGCCATTTCGCCTTGGCAACCGGCCAGGTTGTGGGTTGCGCAAGGATGCGTACCCTTCTCATAAGGAGCGATGGCTACGAAAAACTCATCCTTGGGAAGTTTATATTGGGTCGATTTTTCACTTTCATCGGTTACGGTCAGCGTTTTGGAAGTGATTGAAGCGGATTCGGCCTGAACCGTGCCGGCGGTAATATCTTCTACCAGCTGTTTGATATCGGTCCCATTGCTCGCACTGGAAGAGGAATCGTTCCCAAAGCCTCTTGCCATGATAAAAATTCCAACCCCGATGACGGCTACTCCAATAATTGCTGATATCCATTTTTTCATCTTATCGATCATTCTCCTTATATTTGTCCGGTTCCTCCCTGATAGTATCACTCCGTACCATTGCTAATCAAGTCGGTTAAAAATCGTCTATTTCAATTTTAAAACGAAGCCGAATTGACCTCATTCCACACACGATGGATCCCCTTGGCAATAATCGTAGTTACCGTTCTGCTCTTGAAGTATCCGTCATGGCAAAGGGGATTCCAGCCGGTCAGCAAATTTCCGACACGAACCTCCTTATCCTCCGTTACCGCTTCTTCGTAAGCCGGGTGAATGCCTTGCAGCGGATACGCCAAAATATCGTCTTTGTCATAAAAATTGATCCATTCTCCCGTAAGATGCGGGATTCGCCCGGACAGCTCTTTGCTGGGAACGCGAATCGGTCTGTCAAAATCCTTATACCGCAGGCTCCATAGCGGCAAGGTCGTGCCGCATGAATAAAATAAGGCCAGCGTTTCTCCTCGCTCCAACGCAGATCCTGCGGTACTTCTATCGGACTGCCGGTTTTCAACCGCTTGCAAATCATAGAAAAAGTTGCTTGCTATAACGGTGCCCAAGCTGTGCGCAACGACGCAAAGCGGCGCATCGGGGCCAACCTCGATGGCCAACCGCCGAAGTTCCGTACCGATCATTTGGTGAACGGCCTCGTAATTGTTGTCGCCCATAGCCGATTTCAGAGGCTGGTAGGCTACGGCATCCGCCAAATCATTGATCAGATAATCCCGTAATGTTCTGTAACGAAGATGATAGGGTTCGACTACTTTCTCGGTTAGCCTCTCCTTCCTGCCGGCGAACACGTTAGCCCAGTAAACAGGGCGTATGACCATGCATTGGGCGGGATCCGGTTCTCCTGAAACCTTCGTAAAGTCCTTCTTCAGCAATTCCATGAAATCCTTTGCAAAGTCTTCTTTTTGCTTGCCCAAGCCGTGAATCACAATGACTGCCAGTTTCTGCGCCATGCCGTCTCTCCACCTTTCCTGATTTGTAGCAGGTTATTCAAAAGAAACAGGGCGGGCCTTACAGGAAGAATAAGGAACCCTCCTCCGGGAATAATACAACATCATACGCCGAGGAGAAAATTCTATGAAACCCTTGTTTACGTTCACGATCAACAAAAATAAGGATTCGGATAAAGCTAAAAACAAGAAACAAAATCAAGGGCAGGACCAGGACCAAAACCAAGAGCAAGACCAAGGAAGGGAGCAACAACGCCAAGACAAACAGGATCAAGCGCAAAACGGACAAAACGAAAATAAAGATGAGGTTCAGGATCAAAGCAAGGATCAAAGCAAGGATCAAAACAAAGAACAGAAGCGAGATCAAGGAAAAGAGCAAAAAAAAACAAAAAACAAACAAAAAAACAATGGGCAAAAACAGGATCAAGAGGTTAAAAGCGTTCCCTCCTCGCGTCCATTATACCATTCCCTGGAAGTCAATCTGCTGGAACTGCAAAATTCGGTGGGAAAGAGCTCCGACGTTGTTTTCAGACGCATTGGGCAATCTTTGGGGAACTCTTCCCTTGCCCTGGTATATATCGACGGTCTGGTCAAATCGGATACGATCAATCAGACGCTCCTCCAGCCATTGACTTCCGCCCAGTTTTCAAAAGAAGGAGAACCGGAACCCGAAGCGGCATTTTCGATGATTCAGGAAAACCTGCTGCCCATCGGCAAACTAAACGAATGCAAAACGTTTGAAGTCTTGACCGCAATGCTCTTCGAGGGCCACACGATTATCCTCATGGAGGGAATCAACACCGCCCTTTCCGCGGACACCACCGGCTGGGAGAAACGGAGTATCAGCGAACCCAGTTCGCAGGGGGTTATCCGGGGACCAAAGGAAAGCTTCAACGAAGACCTCCGTACGGGAACCTCGCTGCTTCGGCGTAAAATCAAATCCACCGATTTGCGGATCGAAGAGTATAAAATCGGGCAGCGGACGCATACCGGCATTGCGCTTGTTTACATGAAGGGAATCGTCAATGAGCAGGTGCTCGCCGAGATCCGCAGCCGGCTGGACGCCATCAATACGGATAACATCCTGGAGAGCAATTACATTGAAGAGTTGATTCAGGACGGGGGCTTCACCCCCTTTCCTACCATTCAGAATACGGAGCGGCCCGATGCCATTGCCGGAGGCATTTTGGAGGGGCAAGTCGGCATTCTGATTGACGGAACTCCATTTGCTTTGCTCGCTCCCTCGAATTTTTTCAGCTTTTTTCAGTCCAGCGAAGATTATTACCAGCGGTATGACATTGCGTCCTTCCTACGCATCATCCGGTACACTTCCTTTTTCGTGTCCATGCTGCTGCCGGCCTTGTATATCGCCATCACGACTTTTCATCAGGAGATGGTGCCGACGACCTTGCTTGTCAGCATCGCGGCCCAGCGGGAAGGCGTTCCTTTTCCGGCGCTGATTGAAGCCTTGATGATGGAACTTACCTTTGACGTCTTGCGCGAAGCCGGGATTCGCATGCCGCGCGCCATCGGCCCCGCGATTTCCATCGTAGGCGCGCTGGTGCTGGGACAAGCAGCCGTTCAGGCCGGACTGGTGTCCGCAGCCATGGTTATCGTCGTGTCGTTCACCGCGATTTGCAACTTCGTCATTCCTTCGCTCGCGATTGCGAACGCCATCCGGCTGATTCGTTTCTTGATGATGATCATAGCGGGAATGATGGGCTTATTCGGCATCATGTCTTTTCTGGTCTTGCTGATGACTCATATGGCCGGGCTTCATTCCTTCGGAGTGCCGTATTTGACTCCCGTCGCTCCGCTCAAGCCGCGATACCTGAAGGACATCTTTATTCGAGCGCCGCATCCGCTGATGCGGGTTCGTCCGAAAATCAGTGCAAATGAAGAATCGATAAGACAAACCGCAGTCATGGGAACGAAGTCGCAAAAAGAACAAAAAGACGGGCAAGGAGAGTGAGGTTCGTATGAACGAAAAAATCAGCAATGCGCAACTTACGATGCTGGTGATCAATACCATCTTGCCGACGGCGACGATCGTGCTGCCCAACATTGTCGGCACCCACCTTGAGCAGGATTCCCCATGGGGCATCCTGTTTTCCGCCATCTTCGGAATCGCCATCGCGATATTGATCGGTACCATCGTCCGCCAGAGCAAAGGGACTCCTCTGCTGGAATGGGTCACCTCCAAAAGCTCGCCAATTGTGGCCACGATTTTGGGGCTGCTGCTGCTGCAATACTACCTTGACACCTCTGCGGCGATTCTGCGGGAGTTTATCAACTTCGTAAAAGACAATGTGCTGATCAACACTCCCGTCTTCATCTTGACGACGACGATTTTTATAGTCATGATTTTCATGGTTTACAGGGGGATTGAAGCGATCGCCAGAATAAACAGCATCGTGATTTTCCTGTACATTTTGTTTGTGCCCCTCTATTTATTCGGTCTGATGAAAGATGTGAACGTGCATCGCCTGCTGCCGATGTTCCAACATTCCATGGGTTCCGTTGGAATTGCTTCCATGTCCCCGATCGCCTGGATGTCCGAAGTCTCCGTCTTATTGTTTCTGGCCCCCTATTTGAAGTCTCCGGAAAAAGCCCGGCGGGCGGGAGTCATGGGACTCATTTATTCGTCCCTTCTTATGCTGACGATCATGGTTCTCTCCTTGGTGGTGTATGGTCCCGAATATATCAAATCCTCCGCCTATCCGGTGGTTTCGGCGATTGCACTCATCAAATTCGGCAACTTTCTGGAGAACTTGGGGATTATCTTTATCTCTTACTGGATCATGTCGGTTTATCTGAAGCTTGGCATTTTTGTATTTGCCACGCTTCAATGCTTTCAGCAGACCTTTAGGGTCACCGAAAAAGGCCCCTATTTGGTGGCGTTGTCACTGATCATCGCAATGGAAAGCTTATACACATGGAAAGACCCCGCCAAATTGAACAACTTTAATGCGGAAGGACGTTTTCCGGTGTTTATACTGATTAATGTGCTTATCCCGTTGTCCATTTACTTGCTTGGCGTATTCAGAAAGAAAACAAGCAAACGAAAGGAATACAGTTCATGAATAAGCCCTCTTCTGCGCGAACTCGCAAGAGCCTAATCGTCCTCATATGCCTTGTCTTGGCGGCTTTGGGACTTACCGGCTGCTGGGACAACCGGGAATTGAACGAACTTGGGATCGTTTCGGGAACGGCTTATGATTGGGAAAACAACGAGTGGGTAGCCACCTATCAGATCATCAACCCCAGCTCCAGCACCAGCGCCACCGGAGGCGGCGGAGGCGGCGCCGGTTCCAGTACTCCCCCCTTCGTCACTTTTACCGAGCGGGGGGCAACCATCTTGGAAGCCGTAAATCGAGGCAATTTAACCAGTACCCGGCAGTTTTTCTTCGCCCACTCCCGCATCACTGTCATTCATGTAGACATTGCCCGCAAAGGCATCGAACAACTACTGGACCTGTTCATCCGCAAACCGGATGCAAGCGAGACGGTATATGTATTTTTGAGCGAAAGAAAGGCCGGCGATATTCTCAAGCAGCTCTTGCAAATGACCAAAAACCAGGCGACCGGCATTCAGTTGATGATCCAGCAGGAAAGCCAGCTTACCTCCTTTTATCCGGGAATCCAGATGTATGAGCTGTCGATGGCATTGGCCTCGGAATCTCACTGCGCCGCGATTCCGGAAATCAAACTAAGCGACCAGGAAATCATGGATTCGTCGCAGGAAATCCAAGTGACCGATCTTCCCAGCCGCATCCAGTTGGGACGTTTGGGTATCCTCAAAGATGACCAATTCGTCGGTTGGATGTCGGATGAGGAGGCTTTCGGCCTTTCTTTTATGACGAATAAAATCCGATCGGCAGCCATCCCCTTTTCATCTAATCCAAAGCAAAGCGAGAAAAAAGACTCGTCTTTTTCGTTGCTGAAATCCAAGACTAAAGTTCGCCCCATTTGGGAGGGGGATCATTTTGTCATGGACATTCAAGTCAAGGGCGAAGGCATGATCCTGGAGCTCGGAGGCAAAGTGGATTTAAGCAAGCCCGCGGAAACGACCGGCCTCGAAAAAAGCATCGAACAAGAGGTGCTGGAATATATCCAAAACTCATGGACAAAAGTCCATAGTATGAATGCCGATGTAACAGGATTTGCGACGCTGGTTCATCGCACTTACCCCGATCGCTGGAAACAGATCAAGAAAGAAGACAATTGGGATCAAATTTTCAAAGAGATCGAGATTCGTCCTCACGTAACCATGAGCATCGATCGTTTCGGGCTCAGCAACAAATCCTATAAGTCGGTCGAACAGGATTGAGGAAAAATGATGATCGTGTGGATTATTGTCTGCTACACCGCTTTACTGGTTTGGGGCTGCATCAAACTTAAAGGAAAAAAACGCTGGTTGAAATGGCTTCTGCTCGCGGGTCTGCTCGGATGGTGCGCATACGTTCAAATCCGTGGGCTCTCCGATAAGTCATTCATCAGCATATCGACCCCATACGTCAAATATTTTCAGCCGATCGGTCACGCGATCATCGTATGGTTAGGAGGCTAATGAACTTGAACTCTGACAAGGAGCAACTCTCTTCCCTGCAAATATCGTTTATGGTGGTGCTGTTTGAAATCGGCAGTACGCCGCTGTTTTTGCTTGGAAGTAAAGCCAAACAGGACTCCTGGATAGCCATGTCTGTGGGGTCGGTTGCCGGGTTGATTCTGCTGATGTATTTTCTGTGGATCCAGAGCAGGTCCCCTCGCAGCGGATTGATGGAGCTTTTCAAAAGCGGCTTCGGAAAAGTAGCCGGAGCCGTTATCGGATGCATTTACTGCTTGTATTTCGCTTATGAATCCATGCGTAATGTTCGCGACTTGGGCGAATTAAGCGCGCTGACCTTGCTCCCCAGAAGCCCGATGTTTGTGACGATGCTGATTTTCGTCATTGCCGGCGGCTATGCCATTTGGCAGGGAGCCATGGTGTTCTTTCGGCTTCCGGAACTGATTCTTCCCGCGTTAATGGTCTTTTACGGCTTGATCGTCGCGCTGCTGATTCTGCTGGGAACCGTAGATTTTCAAAAACTCACTCCAATGCTCGAAGACGGTTTTGGATCCGTCGTAAAAACGGCTCTCCCGGACATCGTCTCTTTCCCGTTTGGCCAGATGCTTGTCTTCCTCATGGTTTGGTCTTTATGGGAAAAACCCGGTACCCCCATAAAAAGCACCTTGCTGGGTTATATTTACGTGAGCTTGTTTCTGATTGCCATGAACGTATTGAACATGGCCATCCTTGGTCCAACCATCGCCGGAGTAAGCCAGCTTCCATTATTAAAGGCGGTTCGAACCGTATCGCATATGAAATTCATCGAAAGACTGGACATTCTGGTTACGATTTTGCTGTACCTCGGTCTGCTGGTCAAAATGGCCATGTTTTACTTCTGCGCCGTACAGGGAATGGCTCAATTGACCCAAAAATCGTACAAGTGGTGGGTTATACCGGTAGGGGCTTTGATTTTCGGGGCCTCTTTCATCGAAAGAGATTACACGCAGCATTTTGCGTTCGGACTTGGGCCCAGTTTAAAAATGGATGTGGGGTTTCAAGTCGGAGTTCCTCTGCTGCTTGGCATTTTTCTGTTATTCCGCGGTCAAAAGAAAAAGAAAAGTCCGTCCGGCAGTTCCGCGGCAGCTCCGAAAAAGTGATCACGATCACCCGCCCTCTTGACTTCCCTGTATATACTTCCTACTAAAAGGAGGAATATGGGAATGAATAATATGTTCTGTTTCCAATGTCAAGAAGCGTCCAAGGGCACGGGCTGCACCGTCGTTGGCGTCTGCGGCAAGCCGCACGACGTGGCCAACCTGCAGGATCTGCTCGTTTATCTGCTGAAGGGCTTGGCTTTCGTCAGCCTGGATGTCGAGTTGCCCGAGGAGCTGGACCGGCGGACATCCCTGTTCATCATGGACTCTCTGTTTGCGACGATCACCAATGCCAACTTTGACCGGAACGTTTTTGTTGCGAAAATCCGCGAAGCGCTGGAGCTGCGAAGCGGGCTTCAGGGATTCCGGGACGAACAATATCCGGAATCGGCCGGGGTTCTTCCCGACGCCGCGCTCTGGACGGCGGATACCGAGGAAGATTTTGATGCGAAAGCCCAGTTTGTCGGAGTGCTGTCCACAAGCAATGAAGATATCCGGTCGCTGCGTGAATTACTGACCTATGGATTAAAAGGCATGGCAGCCTACACCTATCACGCTCACCATTTGGAGCACGAGAATCATCAGGTCGATCTGTTCATGCGCCGGGCTCTTGCCGCAACGCTTGACGATTCGCTGGAAGCCCAGGACTTGATTTCTCTCATCATGGAGACGGGCAAGTTTGGCGTTGAAGCGATGTCGCTGCTCGATCAAGCCAATACAAGCGCTTACGGAAATCCGGAAATTACGAAGGTCAACATCGGAGTCAAGGACCGCCCGGGCATTTTGATCAGCGGCCATGACCTGAAGGATTTGGAGGAGCTTCTGAAACAAACCGAAGGAACCGGAGTAGACGTTTACACCCACAGCGAGATGCTCCCCGCCCATTATTATCCGGCCTTCAAAAAATACAGCCATTTCGTCGGCAACTACGGCAACGCCTGGTGGAAGCAAAATACGGAGTTTGAAGCCTTTAACGGCCCCATTCTGATGACTACGAACTGTATTGTGCCGCCTCAGGACAGCTATATCGGCCGCTTGTACACCACCGGCAACGCCGGATATCCCGGTGTCCGTCATATTTCGGACGGGGATCAAGGACAGCCCAAGGATTTCTCCGCACTGATCGAGCAAGCCAAAAGCTGCCCGTCCCCGACGGAGCTGGAAACGGGCGAGATCGTCGGCGGGTTCGCCCACGCGGCGGTGATGTCCGTTGCCGACCAGGTAGTGGATGCGGTCAAATCCGGCGAGATCCGGAGATTTTTCGTAATGGCCGGCTGCGACGGACGGATGAAATCCCGCAATTACTACACGGATTTCGCGGAGCAGTTGCCGAGCGATACCGTCATTTTGACCGCCGGCTGCGCCAAATTCAAATACAATAAACTCGACCTTGGAGCCATCGGCGGCATCCCGAGGGTGCTCGACGCCGGACAGTGCAACGACTCCTATTCGCTGGCCGTTATCGCGCTGAAGTTGAAAGAAGCTTTTGGCCTCGATGATATCAATGAACTCCCGATCTCTTACAATATTGCCTGGTACGAGCAAAAGGCGGTCATCGTGCTGCTTGCGCTGCTGTATCTTGGCGTCAAAAACATCCATCTCGGACCAACGCTGCCCGCGTTCCTTTCGCCGGGTGTCGCTAAGGTATTGGTTGAAAACTTCGGCATCGGAACGATCGACAATGTTGAGGACGACATCAAGATGTTTATGGGCGCATAAGTCCGCTCTGCCTGCAAACGGGTAAAAAACAAGGACTGTTCCGGCCTTCATCGGGTTTCCGGACAGTCCTTTGGTTTTTAATACGGCTTTTAATTCCGCCGCATATCTTCGACTCTGACATTGCTGCTGTACAGCGCGGAATCGCTGCTGACCCTGAATGAAGGATAATTCTCGTCCGCTTTTAGCGTCAGCGTATCGTCAAACTGGCTGCTTTGCTGGAGATCAACCAGAAAAGTAAACGGTCCAGCCTGAAACCGGATATCCGTTTCAAGGGGCTGATCCAATATTTTTATCGTTAATACCCCGTTGCAGCCGCAATTTTCCGTATCGTAAAACAGCTTGAAAAACCCAAGGCGAGATCCCTTGCTTTCCTGCAGCTTTTTCTCCGTAAGCGAATCCATCTGAATGTTCATGGCGGCAGGCCTCCTTTTTGAGCTATAGAATAATTGTAAAAAAGAATTCATTGTCGATCAAGAAATATCGGGAACAGGAGATCAATCAAAATGAGAAAATATATTCCGAATCAGCACGGCGCCTGGGCAATGCTGGTTCTTCCCTTCATGTTCGGGATAACGGCTTCCGAAGGACGGCCGCTGCATATTCCGCTTTTTATTTGCTGGCTGCTTGCTTACTTGTTCAGTTTTCCCCTGCTGCAGCTGATCAAAACGGGAAAACGCGAGAGGTTCGGCCGGCCGGTAGTGGTATATGGAGTAATGCTGGCTCCTTTTTTGATCGGCTTGTCCATAGCGGAACCCAATCTTCTATGGCTTGCCCTGCCGATCTGCCCCCTTTTCGCCGTCAACGCGCACTATGCAAAAACCAAAAACGAACGCGCGCTGCCCAATGATATCGCGGCCGTTCTGGTTTTTAGCCTTATGGTTTATCCGGCCTTTTTTATCGGAGGAGGAGACAACTTGCGAACGGCAACGGAATTGTTCTTATTGTCGGTTTTTTATTTCATCGGGACGGCCCTCTACGTGAAAACGATCATCCGGGAAAGGAAAAATCCCCGATATTATCTGGCTTCGGCAATATATCACGCCTTGCTGGCGCTAATCAGCCTGCCGCTGTTCCCGGCCTTGTTTCCCGCTCTCTTCGTCTTGCTGCTGCGGGCGCTTGTTTTACCAAAGACGAAAATTACCGCCAAGCTTGCCGGGATAAGTGAAATCGGTTTTTCCGCCATGCTTTATTTATTCGTGGCCCTTGTATTTTACTCTTAACCTCCGATGTAGGACATGTCCGGCTTTTTGCCGGTCCGGGCCGTTCGGCCGGCGCGTTCCTCCGAATAACGGTCGCTGCGCCGTCCCCAAGCCCCGGCGATGGCATCAAGCAGCATGTCGTCATCGGCACCGCCGCGGAGCAGAGATTTAAGCTCAAGAGCTTCCGAAGCAAACAAACACGAATAAAATTTTCCGTCGGATGACAAACGAGCCCTCGTACATGAAGAGCAAAATGGCTCCGAAACCGATGTAATAAAGCCGACCCGGGTTTTGCAGCCTTTGTAGCGGTAATACTGCGCGACCTCTCCATTGGGCTCACGAGTTAACGGTTCCAGCTCGTAGACTTCCTGAAGACGCCCGATCATTTCGCTTTTGGTTAAAACTTCTCCTAAACTCCAGCCATTGCTGCATCCGGCATCCATAAACTCGATAAAGCGGAGCGTAATTCCGCGCTCTTTAAAATAAGCGGCCATCGGCAAAATCTCGGTATCGTTTACGCCCTTCTGCACAACCATGTTCACTTTGACCTCAAAACCGATTGCGGACGCTTGATCGATTTGCCGCAAAATTCGCGAAGCGTCAATTCCGCGGCCGTTCATTCGTCCGAAAAGCCCGGGATCCAGGGCGTCCAAGCTGATATTCAGCCGTCGCAGACCCGCTTCATACAGCGGTTCGGCCTGCCGCTCAAGCAAAATCCCGTTGGTTGTCAAACCAATGTCCTTCACTCCGCCGATGGCCGTTATTTGGGCGACAAGCCCGGGAAGGGAAGGACGCAGCAGCGGCTCCCCTCCGGTCAACCGGATCTTGGTAACTCCAAGCGACACAAACAGCTTCACGAGCCGGCAAATTTCTTCGTCGGACAGCAGCTCTTCTTTGGGAAGAAATGCGTGATCATCGCCGAAAATTTCTTTGGGCATGCAATAAGTACAGCGAAAATTACAGTGATCCGTTACCGATATCCTTAAATCCCGAATAGGCCGCTGCAACCGGTCCAATAGGGGGAATGCGCTCATGCTGCCACCGACGACGCGAGCCGGTCTTGATAATGCAGCCACATGACCAGAACCAGACTGGCCAGAGCGACCTGGGACAACAGCATAAAACCGATGGAGTACTGGCCCGTGTAGGAGTGGATGGCCGAAAGCATAATCGGCGGAAAAAATCCGCCAAGTCCGCCCATCATGGAAACGATACCGTTGGCGATTCCCGCTTGCTTATTAAAGTAAAGCGGAACCAGTTTGAAGATGACACCGTTTCCGATTCCTGCGCTAACCGCAATGGCTAAGGTTCCCGCAGCATAAAGAGCGATGGAGGGAGAGAAGGCCAAGACGATCGCCGCAGCCGTATAGACGGCAAAAGTTGCGGCAAGCAAAAGCAAAGGCCGAAACCGATCCGCGAGCCAGCCGCCAACCGGCCGGAGAAAAGTTGCGGCGGCGATAAACCCCGCTGTCCGCATACCGGCGTCCACTTTTCCCAATTCGAAATTCGATACCAGAAAGTTGGGCAAATAAACGGTAAACGCAACGAAAGATCCGAAGGTAATAAAATAAAACAGGGAGAACAGCCATAGTTTTTCATTTTTATATACGCCCTTGATCTGCTCGATGATCGGTGTCTTCACTTTTGTCTCCCGGCGGTCTCCGAAAAAGAAATTGAAAGCGATAAACGCCAGCAGCAGAACAAGGTACAGCTTCACGGTTAATGGCCAGCCCATCTTTGCCGCCACAATCGGCGCCGAAAATGTCGTGATCGCTGTCCCGATATTTCCCAATCCGTAAATGCCGTTTACGAATCCATGCCTTTCTTGCGGATAATATTTCGGCAGCGAGGTTACTCCGACGGAAAACACGGCCCCGCCGATTCCGAGAAACAAACCTCCGATGATCAAATCGGTCAGGGAGGACGCCTCGCTGATATAATAGACCGGAAACAAAAGCAAAACGAAGCTGACCAGGAAAACGATCCGAGCTCCCAGGATATTCGCGTAATAACCAAGCGGTATTCTCAAAACCGAGCCCAGCACGACGGGAATGGCGGTCACCAGGGCCAGCCTGTCTTGAGGAATGCGGATATCCTCGGAAATAAACGGCATCAGGGAGGATAAGATAACCCACACCATGAACCCGAGAACTAGATTCAACGTTTGAAGCGGAAGCTGGATTTTTTTAAACATCGCAATCACCTTTTCGAATTATTTCTGCCAAATGTGCAGCACGAAGTGTTGACTTTATTGTATCCGCCTCCAATCCGCCCAGATATAGGGAACTCCCCATTCCTGAGCCGGGGAAAACCCTTGAAAATAAAAAAAGCAGCTTCCCTGGGAAGCGGCAGTTGTTCAAAAAGGATTCATATTGTTCATAAACTAAAAATCCAGCAATCTTCGTTTCAGAGCATACTCAACCAGTTCGGGACGGCTTTTCAAATTCAGCTTCTCCATGATTTTTGCCTTGTGCGCCTCCACGGTCTTAACCGAGACAAACAGCTTCTCGGCAATTTCCTTGTTCCCGTATCCCTTCGCAATCAGCGGCAATATCTCCAATTCCCGCTTTGACAGCAGCTCCAAGGGATCCTCACTTTGCGCCGCCTTTTTGACGAACTCGCGAACGAGTGAATTCGCCATTTGCGGATGGATGTAAGTCCCGCCTTTGTAAATGGTCCTGATGGCATGCAAAAGCTCCTCGTCCGGCGCGTTTTTCAATACATAACCGGAAGCTCCGTTCTTCAACACATGAAACAGATACTCTTCTTCATCATGCATCGTCAAAATCAGTATTTTCGTATCCGGGAAATCCTCTTTGATCTTGCCCGACGCAATCAATCCGCTCTCTCCCGGCGGCATGCTGAGATCCATGATGAGGATATCCGGCTTGTGTTTGGAGACTGCGGCATAAGCCTCCATGCCATCCGCCGCCGTTCCGATGACCTCCATATCCTCCTGAAAATTCAGAATCATCGAGAACCCGCTCCGTACAATGGCATGGTCGTCCGCGATCACGATGCTGATCAAACCTCATCCCTTCCTTCTCCCCTAGGGATTTGCAAGAGGACTTTCGTTCCCTTGCCGGGCTCCGAAGCCACTTTCAGTTTTCCGCTCACCAGTTCGGCCCGCTCCTGCATGCCATATAGGCCCAGACCGGTGCCCACCGGCTTGTCGCCCGGATCAAAACCGACGCCGTCATCCTCTACAGCCAATTGGAGCATATGGTTCTCTTCGGACAAAGATATAGTCACGTTGTCTACTTGCGCATATTTCAAAGCGTTTAATACAGCTTCCTGACAGATTCTATAGATTACCGTTTCAATCTCGCTTCCATAACGTTTTTGCGCGAGATTGGACGTGAACTTTACAATCAGGCCATAACTTTGCTCGATACGCTTGAAATGCGAACGAAACGCCGCCTCGAGCCCCAGATCGTCCAGAGCCGCGGGGCGAAGCTCCACCGACAGGCTCCGGATATCCTCCAGCAGCCTTGTCATGGAGGCCTCGGTTTGCTTCATTTTTTTCAGGAGCTGTTCATCGTCCGTCATATACTTCAACACCCGAAGGTCGACAACCGCGCTCATGATTTCCTGGGCGACGCTGTCATGCAGTTCCCTGGATATTCGCTTTCGTTCATTTTCCTGGGCTTCAATGACATGCTTGATCATTTTATTATGATAAAACGTTTCCTGCGTCTTGATCTGCTTCGTCAAATTCCTCAGCATAAACGCGTGAATTCCCCGCTCGGCGTCAATGACGTGAAAGGAAGCGGAATAGGGCAAAATCCCTTTGCCCTTGGTTTCCAAAAAAACCTGGAAAGAAGTAAAATCCTTCGAGTCGGGCGAAGCAAAATAGCAATCAAGGCAGGTGCGCAGCTCCGTTTCGCTCGTGTAACCCCGGCAGGTTCCGCATATAGCCTGGCTTTGTCCCCGGTAAAACCGCTCCAGAATCTCGTCGTCGATCATTTCCTCGGCCGCCGGATTCATGGCCAGGACTTTTCCTTCTTTATCGAAAAAGATAATGGCTTCCAAGCTGTTTTCGAACAGCTTCAGCACGAGCGGGCTTAAATGGCTCATCTCCGTACGCATGATCAATTCGGCATCGGCTCCTTCCCGTTTAAATCCCCCAATCCTTGATCCGCCAGACGCTTCAAATCGCGCAGCATCTCTTCCGTGACCCGCCGTTCCCCCCTAAAACCGCCAAGCAATACGCCGGCCACGCGGGCATCGTTCCACAGCGGTACGGCCGCAAGGCTCCGCAGTTCCTCGGATCTGACGATCGGGTAATTAAACAGGCTGTCGGCTGCGACATATTCTTGAACGGATGGGATCAGCATGGGTTTTCCCGTTTTGAAAACGATGCCCGCTATTCCTTTCCCGGATTTAAGCACGATTCTTTTAAAGCGTTCGTTTAAATTTCCGGAGGCATATTTCCATTTGATCACATATTGATATTCCGCCGATTCAACCAACGCGAGCGCCATGAAATCATAACCGAAAGTTTCGCGGATTCGATCGATCTCCAGTTGAAAATCGAGTTTATTGGGCATGGGGTTCAATCTCCTAATTTAAACAGGGAAAACCGGCTCCCTAGCTTGATTTATGTCTTCTGTATAGGATATAACTTCTGCGAATATAATTCAACGGAACACTCCACACATGCACCAGCCGCGAGAACGGCCAAAAGGCCAAAATGGAAAACCCGAGAAAAATATGAATCTTGAAGGATAAAGGCACTCCGGTCATGAACGAAGCGTCCGGCCGGAACAAAAACAATCCCCGGAACCAGATCGAGACGGTTTCCCGGTAGTCGAATTCCGGCTGAACGGCGTTGGTCACCAAGGTGGAGTACATTCCCATCATCACGATAAGCAGCAAAAATACGTTTACGATCAGATCGGAAGCCGAGCTTAATCGCCGTACATTTCGTATCGTGAAACGGCGCGCGGTCAAAATCACCATGCCCAGAAAAGTGATGGCCCCAAATAACGCCCCGATATACACCGCTCCAATATGGTACAAATGATCGTCCACTCCGATGGCGCGCATCCAGGGCTTTGGAATCGCCAAGCCGGCGATATGTCCGAAAGCGACCGGAATGATGCCAAGGTGAAATAATATACTGCCCAGCATCAGCCGTTTCTTCTCCACGAATTCGCTCGATTTTGCCGTCCAATGAAATTGATCCGTCCGGTAGCGGTAGATGTGTCCAACGATAAAGACGGCCAGACAAAGATAGGGAAAGATAACCCACGTAAACTGGTTCGCCAAATTCATGGATACGCAACCTCCCGTCGCTCGCAGGCTTTGAAAGTTTCGCGAAGCCCCCGAATCAAATGGGCATAGGGGCTTCCCATCTTCTCAAGCGCTTGCAGCAGGTGAAAGGTTCCGTCCTCAAAAATAGCGGTCAGCATACGGAAATTTTCTTGAGCCTTGGGATCTCCCTTCCACTCCGCGGCATAAAGAAATTCGCACATGAGCGGCAGATAATCCGGCAGTTCGCCTTCCGGCATCTCCAGTCCGAACATTTCATACAAGATTTTCAGCTTCGCCAGCATTTGTCCGCGCTCTTTCGCGTCCTCCAGCTTGAAGTACGTCATATAAAGCGCGCAATCCTTTTGAAAGTCGAAAGTTGCCGTGTAATTCTCCTGAATTTCTTCCAAGCTGTAATTTTGGATGAGCGACCAGAATCTATCCGCAAACGGATATGCGGGATGGCCGGCATCCAGCAATTCCTCCAAAGCGGAGGGTTGAAAACTCGGTTTTTCCGGATACATCAAGTACCTGGCAAAAAAACCGAATGAATGCTTGAACCCGTATAATTCTTTTACGTCAATCACGCCAAATCCCTCCGTAGAAGTTTTCCCCGACCGATTCTCCGTCCGATTTTCCGTCCGGTTGGAGTTTTTGTTCCGCTATACTTACCGCCCCGCAGCCGTCACATTCGGCGCCCGTTCCCATATTGCCCATCAGATTACCGTATCCGGCGGAACCTTGAGCGCGGAAAGAATCCATTTGTCCTTCCTTGTGGGAGGTTGGAATCACAAAACGGTCTTCGTATTTGGCGATGGCCAAAAGACGGTACATTTGCTCCGTCTGCGGTGCCGTCAAACCAACCCGTTCAAGACGGTCCGCGTCAAATTCCTGCTTCGTCTCCAGCGCCCGCATATAAGAGCGCATCATGGCCATCCGCTGCAGGGCTTCCTTAACCGCCTGCGTATCCCCCGCCGTAAGCAGGTTAGCCAGATACCGGATCGGTATTCGCATGTCATCAATAGCCGGAAAGATGGAATCCGGGGTTTGCGCGGAATCCTTCCCTTCGAAACAATTCATAATCGGACTAAGCGGCGGAACATACCACACCATCGGAAGGGTACGATACTCCGGATGAAGCGGAAAAGCCAGCCGATGTTCGATGGCGAGCTTGTAAACCGGCGAATGCTGCGCGGCTTCGATCCAATCCTGCGAGATGCCGTCTTTACTCGCCTGTGCGATCACGTCCGGGTCGTTCGGATTCAAGAACAATTCGCATTGCGCTTGATAAAGGTCTTTCGGATCCGGCGTGGACGCCGCCTCAAGCACCCGGTCCGCATCATACAGCAGGACGCCGAGGTAGCGAATTCGTCCGGTGCAGGTCTCGGAGCAAACGGTCGGAAGTCCGGCTTCCACACGCGGAAAGCAAAACGTGCATTTTTCCGCTTTATTGGTCTGCCAGTTGAAGTAAACCTTTTTATACGGGCAGCCCGTCATGCAATACCTCCAGCCGCGGCAAGCCTCCTGATCCACCAGGACAATGCCGTCCTCATCGCGCTTATACATCGCTCCCGAAGGACAGGACGCAACGCAGCTCGGGTTCAGGCAGTGTTCGCAAAGCCGGGGAAGATACATCATAAAGGACTGCTCAAAGCTGAATTTGATCTCTTCCTCGATCTTTTGGATATTCGGATCAAGCGGCCCGGTGACATGCCCTCCCGCCAGATCGTCTTCCCAGTTCGGGCCCCACTCCGGATTCATCTTCTCTCCCGTTACGACGGAATGCGCGCGTGCAACCGGTGAGTGCTTTTGTTCCTTGGCACCGGTCAGATGCTCGTAGTTATACGTCCACGGCTCGTAATAATCTTTCATCTCCGGCATATCCGGGTTGTAGAAAATTTTCCCGAGCGCCACCTTGGACAATTTGCTGCCCGATTTCAACTCAAGCTTCCCTTTGCGGAGCTTCCACCCGCCTTTATACAGCTCCTGATCTTCCCAACGCTTCGGGAATCCGATCCCGGGTTTGGTCTCTACATTGTTGAACCACATGTATTCGGCGCCTTTCCGGTTGGTCCACGTCGTTTTGCAGGTCACGCTGCAGGTATGGCAGCCGATGCATTTATCCAGGTTCAGAACCATGGCGATTTGCGCTTTAATCTTCAAGCCAGTTAACCTCCTTCATTTTGCGGACCGCCACATATTCGTCCCGTTGATTGCCGATCGGCCCGTAATAATTGAACCCGTAGCTGAGCTGCGCATATCCGCCGACCATTTGGGTGGGCTTCATATGGATCCGGGTTGGAGCATTATGGCTGCCGCCGCGGGTTTGCGTGATTTCCGAGCCCGGCACCTGAATGTGTCTATCCTGAGCGTGGTACATGAACAGGGTTCCTCTGGGCATCCGGTGGCTGACGACCGCCCGCGCCGTCACGGCGCCGTTGCGATTGTAGACTTCCACCCAATCGTTGTCGTTAATTCCATGCGCCTTCGCATCCTCATGGTTGATCCAGACGGTTGGGCCGCCGCGGAATAACGTCAGCATATGCTGATTATCCTGATAGGTCGAATGGATGTTCCATTTGCCGTGAGGCGTCAAATACCGCAGCACAAGCGAGTCCGCTTCTCCGTTCACCTTCTTATCTCGCGCGCCAAGTACCATAGGTGGCAAGGTTGGCTTGTATACGGGCAGCGATTCTCCGAATTGACGGAAGATTTCATGGTCGATGTAAAAATGCTGTCTGCCCGTTAACGTGCGGAACGGTACTAGACGTTCAATGTTGGTAGTAAATGGCGAGTAACGGCGGCCCTGTTTATTCGAACCGCTGAACACCGGCGTCGGAATGACCTCGCGCGGCTGGACCGTAATGCTTTGAAACGTAATTTTTTCCGCCGCTCTGTCCGCCGAAATATCCCGGAGCGTCACGCCCGAGTCCGACTCCGCTTGGGCGTAGGCCTTTTGAGACACGCGGCCGTTCGTGGCGGATGACAGCCGCAATATGGCCTCCGCCGTCTGCCGGGCCGTCTCGATTTGGGGCAGCCCGTTCTTAACGGTGCTATCCGAATAAGTCCCGTTAATCCGTTTAAGCTCCTCATACTCATCGGCCACGGAGAAGCTTACGCCATGCGCGCCGATTTTGCCGGTCGTTAAATTCGGACCCAGCGAAACATACTTATTGTGGATTTGCGTATAATCCCGTTCAATAATGCTGAGCTTGGGCATGGTTTGTCCCGGAATCGCTTCGGTCTCTCCTTTGGCCCAATCCTTCACAAGCCCCATAGGCTGAGAAATCTCTCCCAGCGAATCGTGCCCAAGCGGGGAAGTTACCAGATCTTTATAGACACCCGGCAGATGCCGCTTAGCCATCTCCGAAAAAACCTCGGACAGCTTGCGGTAGATATCCCAGTCCGAGCGGGATTCCCAAAGCGGGTTGATCGCCGGATTGAAAGGATGCACGAAGGGGTGCATATCCGTGGAGGACAGATCCGTTTTTTCGTACCAGGTTGCCGCCGGCAGCACAACATCGGCATGCATCGGCGTAGTGGTCATGCGAAAATCCAGCGCTACCAGCAGGTCGAGTTTTCCCGTCGCATCTTCCCGCCAAATCATTTCTTCCGGCTTCTGCTCCTCGTTGGGCCGGGCCAAAAGGGCGTCCGATGCGCCAAGCAAGTGCTTCATGAAATACTCCTGCCCTTTCGCCGAGCTGGAAATCAGATTGGAGCGCCAAACAAACAACGAACGGGGGAAGTTTTCGGGCGCTCCCGGATCTTCCGCCGCAAAGCGGATTGTGCGAGATTTAATTTCGTCCAAGGCGTGGTCCATGATTTCGCCTTCCGAGTCGCCTCCATCCCGGGCGGCTTCCTCCGCGAACAACAGGCTGTTTTTGTTAAATTGCGGATAAGAAGGCAGCCAGCCAAGGCGTGCGGCGAGCACGTTATAGTCCGCAGGATGGGTGTATTTCAGTTCTTCGCCGATAGGCGATTTCAGGTCTTCCAATCCGCTTTCCTCGTATCTCCATTGCTCCGTGGCAAAATAGAAAAACGAAGTGGCGTTTTGCTGCCGGGTTGCGGCCTGCCAATCCTTGGCAAAGGCGATCGTGGACCAGCCTTCAATCGGCCGCAATTTTTCCTGACCGACATAATGCGCCCAGCCTCCGCCGTTGACACCTTGCGAAGCGGTTAAGATGACCAGGTTTAAAATAGCCCGGTAGATGGTGTCGCTGTTGAACCAGTGATTGATGCCGGCCCCCATGATAATCATCGAGCGGCCGCCCGTCTCGAGCGAGTTCAGCGCGAATTCGCGGGCGACCCGGACCACGGCGGACGCCTTGACGCCCGTGATTTTTTCCTGCCAGGCAGGGGTGTAGGGGGAGCTGAGATCATCATAGCTTTGAGCGTTATAGGGGCTATCCGCGCGCGCTACGCCGTATTGGCTCATCATGAGATCATAGACGGTGGCCGCATAAGCTTCGGACCCGTCCGCCAGCGTGATCTTTCGAGCCGGTATAACGCGTTTGAACGTCCCGTTCCCCGCATTGTCAAAGTGCGGAAACACGATTTCCATCCATTGCTCTTCATGGCCTTCCATCGTCAGGGCCGGTTCGACTTTGCTTCCGTCTTCCCTCTCAAGAATCAGGTTCCACTTCCGCCCTTCCTCCCAGCGCTGGCCCATTGTACCGTTTGGCACGATGATATCCCCGGACGCCTCGTCGTAAACGACAGGTTTCCAATCGCCATGCGTCGCCGTTTCTCCGAGATCGCTTGCCCGCAGGAACCGGCCGCCTTTCCATACCTCCTCATGCTTATCAAGAAGAACCAAAAAAGGCATGTCCGTATACTGCTTTGCGTAATTGACGAACATCGGTTCTTGGCGCTCCTGGTAAAATTCATTCAAAATGACATGCGTCATGGCTTGAGCGATTGCCGCATCGGTGCCGGGACTCGGAGCAAGCCAGTGATCCGCAAATTTGACGTTTTCGGCGAGATCGGGGGCCACGGACACCACTTTCGTTCCTTTATAGCGTACTTCAGACATGAAATGGGCGTCCGGAGTCCGCGTCAACGGCACATTCGAGCCCCACATAATCAAATAGCCGGAATTGTACCAATCCGAAGATTCCGGCACATCGGTTTGTTCTCCCCAGACTTGAGGAGAAGCCGGCGGAAGGTCCGCGTACCAGTCGTAAAAGCTCAGCATCTCCCCGCCGAGCAGCGAGATGAAACGCGCTCCCGAAGCATAACTCACCATTGACATTGCGGGAATGGGCGTAAATCCCGCAATCCGGTCGGGTCCGTATGTCCGGATGGTATAAATCAATTGTGCCGAGATCAGATGCAGTGCGTCGTCCCAATGAATCCGCACGTGGCCGCCCTTGCCGCGAGCTGATTTGTAAAGCTTCGCTTTTTCCGGATTTTCGACGATGCTTGCCCAAGCATCGACCGGATTCTCATATTCAGTGAGCGCTTCCTGCCAAAGCCGCAGCAGTTTCCCTCTGATGTAAGGGTACTTGATGCGCAGCGGACTATATTCGTACCAGGAGAACGACGCCCCTCTCGGGCAACCCCGGGGCTCGAATTCCGGCATATCCGGACCGCAGGATGGGTAATCGATTTGCTGGTTTTCCCACGTGATGATGCCGTTTTTGACGAACACCTTCCAACTGCAGGATCCGGTGCAGTTGACGCCGTGCGTCGTTCTGACCACTTTGTCGTGCGACCAGCGCTCGCGGTACATGTTTTCCCAATCCCTGCTTTTTTCTTCTAGGATGGACCAGCGGTCCGAATAGCTTTCGATCGGTTTAAAAAAATGGAGGCCATATTTTCTTTTCATCGAGAAGAACACTCCTTTTCAGCATCAAATCCCTGAAGGAATTCGGCTCCCTTTCATTATGTAAGGCCTCCGCCGCACTTCCCATTAGGGAATAACCTATAGCGCCGAGGGAAATCCCTTGTTTTAATAAAAGGGGCAAAAAGAGGGGCTTCTTCCTCGCTCATTCCAAATTCCGGAGCGGGGTTTCCCGGCTTAAGGTATAATAAGATTCACCTTAATTAACGCGATTTTCAACGAAAAGAGGTCTTTGTTATGTCTTTTCCTTTCCAGGCTTATGATGCCGTTGGTCTCGCCGAGCTCGTCAAGAAACGCGAGGTCTCCCCGCGCGAGCTGGTGGAAGCCGCTCTTGCCCGGTTGGATGAAATCAACCCGGGGTTAAACGCCGTTGTCCGCACCCGCCGCGAGGCGGCTTTGAAGGAAGCGGAGGAGATGGCCGCCCGCATTCGCGACGAATCCCGGCCCTTCGCCGGAGTGCCTTTCCTGTTCAAGGATCTTTCGCATGGAATCGGCGGAGAACCGATTACCGCGGGTTCGATCCTGATGAAGAACAATATCGCAAAACGCGATTCCAATTATGTGGCCAAAATCCGGCGCGCCGGCTTTATTCCGCTGGGGCACACCAACGCGCCTGAGTTCGGGCTTCGGAACATTACCGAACCCGCGCTGCACGGACCCGCCCGCAATCCTTGGAACCGCGACTACTCTCCAGGCGGTTCCAGCGGAGGCGCCGCAGCGGCCGTCGCGGCGGGGATCGTTCCGGCGGCCGGGGCCAGCGACGGGGGCGGGTCGATCCGCATCCCGGCCTCGTTCACCGGCCTGTTCGGGCTGAAGCCGACGCGCGGACGCACGCCGGTCGGCCCGGGAGCCGGCCGCCAGTGGCAGGGCGCGGCGATCGACTTCGCGCTGACCCGCTCGGTCCGCGACAGCGCCGCCCTGCTCGACCTGCTGCAGACGCTGCAGCCGGAGGCCGCCTTCCAAACGCCGCTTTATCCCGGCGTATATTTGGACGACCTGTTCAAGCCATGGCCTAAGAAGCTACGAGTCGGATTTACGACCGCGTCTCCGGTAAGCACGCCGGTAAGTCCCGAGGCCGTCTTGGCCGTGCGGAAAACCGTGTGCTGGCTTGAAGCCGAAGGCCATGAAGTCGTGGAGAAGCCAAGTCCGGTGGACGGCGTCAGACTGATGGAAAACTACTATACGATGAACGCCGGAGAGGTCGCCGCCATGTTCGTTTCCCTGGAAAAAGGCATGGGCCGTTCCATCGCCGCGGAAGAAGTCGATATCGTTTCGTGGGTGCTTGCCGAAGCCGGAAAACAGGTCACGGCCGCGGAATTCGTGCATAGCCTGGACGAATGGGATGTCGCAGCCGCCCAAATGGCCGGGCTGCACGAGGAATTCGATCTGTACATGACGCCGGCGAACGCCGATGCCGCGCCCAAAATCGGCGAGTTGATGCAAAGTTCCGAGGAAATCGATAGGCTGCTCAATGTCAGCGGGATGTCTCCTTCCGAACAACGGAGGCTGATCTACGATATGTTTGAGCCAAGCCTGACCTATACTCCGTTCACTCAACTCGCCAACCTGACCGGACAGCCGGCCATAAGCGTACCGGTGCATCTCACGCCGGATGGCATGCCGATCGGCGTGCAGCTGATCGCCTCCAAAGGCCGCGAAGACCTGCTGCTGCAGCTCGCCGCCCGCATGGAACAAACCGGGCTGTGGATCGGGATGAAGGGGAACCCGCTGTTTAGGTGAAAATCCCTAAAGACGAAAAAACAGTTGTCTGAGAAGATGAGTTCGACAGAGATCCGGGTGTGGATTTCAAAAAATGATCTGTAACGGATCTGAGAGACGTTATTCAAGGGAAAAATGGCTGATTTGCGGTCATTGGAGATAAATAACGACTGTGGAGTCCGTTAGATCGGGAAATCGCCGAAAAATACGGGAATAGCGTCAATACGATTCGTTACGGAGGAGCGTGGACGACGATCCCTGGCGCTGGGCGCAATCGGGGAGCGTGATCAGGACGCTTGGTCAGGGCTTTTGCAAGGAAGCTGCGCCGATGGCAGTATGATGTCTCGTAATATATTGAAAAGAGGTTGTTCCTCCGTCATCTATGATGACTTTCGGGACAACCTCTCTTTGTATCTTACTCTCTTTCGCTGACAAGCCTTCCGCCTTGAAAACGGTAGGTCTTCCCGTATTCGGGAAGCAGACGAATGCCGGCGGACAGCTCCATTTGCTCCGGATGAAGACTGTGCAGCGGAATGTACCATTCCGCCCCGATCAACTCGCCAATCTGCCTCAATTCCTCAGGGCGCGCATGGCCGGAAGCGCCGATATAACGGTACTCCAGACCAATCCGCTTCAACAGATCGCGCAGAGCGGCATAATTGGGATCGTAAGCGCCAAGCGGAGTTCCGTTGGAATGGATGTATACCCCTTTTTCCGTACGCAATTTGAGCAGTCGAACGATTCGCGAAAAGCTGTTCTGAAGCGCATATCGATGGGGGGCTGCGTTAATCGCCTCCAGTGAAACCGAAACAAAGCCCTCCTGCGGAATGTCCGCAAGCACGTTGATGTTCCCGCGCCCGGTGAGAGCCCGCAGCAAGCGGGCCGTTTCCGGTTCGAGAACCAGAACTCGATCCGCGCTTGCCGCCGCCTCATAAAGCGCTTCGATTCGCTCAATATTGCGATGATATAAATTGACGACCGCCAAGCCCCCCGCTTCCCTCATCGCCGCGGTCGCGCGCTCCGCCATATTGCCTTCGCCGGCACGGCTTCCGCCGACTAGATCGGGAGAAGCATCTTCGTCCTGCGACATCCCGATCGTCGTGCCTTCCGTGATCAGCACTTGAACCTGCCGCTTTCTCGCTTCGTCCGCCATGCCTCGTGTCCATTCCGAATGATTGCCGTCAATCCGGAAATCGCCGGAATATAACAGGCGGAGTTCCGGCGTCTCTACCAGGAAGGCGCAGGAGCCCGCCACATCGTGGTCGACCCGCAGCGGGGTGGCCACGATGTCTCCGACGATCATGGGTTGTCCGTATTCCAATACGCCAAATGTCCGGCCGGGAACGGCAGGCACGCCTTCCCCGATCATCTCCAGCGCTTCATACAGACGCAGGCTTTCCTTGGTCATCAGCACAGGAACGGACGGAGCGACCATCCCCATCAAAGCCATATGATCCTGATGGAGATGCGAGATCAGCACCGCCTGCCGCAAAGCGCTCCGGCCTGCCGGACGAAGCGGGCTTCCCGCCGATGTCAGCGAAGCTTCGCCATACAAATCGTCAAGGGGAGGCAAGAGTCCCAGCCGCAAATAATCGGCAGCCGGGTCGGCAAGTTCGGCGATGCCGTTCTCGATCATATCCCCGGCCGGAATGAAGCAGCGGCCGAAATCGAAAATGATGCGGCTGTCGCCGTGCGCAACCGTGATGATCGTCCCTCCGATCGTCCGGAGTCCCGACCAAAAGCGAACATGCGTATAGGTTCCCGCCATGATGAACACACCCCCGTAATTATTTCAAGCTTTGAAGCGCGGCCTGTTCCGCGGCGGCGAGTCCTTCATCTACCGATTTCTGGCCGTGCAGCACTTCGTCGATCTGCTTCGAAACATCAGTGCGAAGCTGGTTATAGCCGTTCAAATGCGGTTCGCCAAAAGCGGAGTCAAATTGCTTCGCGGCCGCCGCTTGTTCGGGATGCTCTTGAATAAACGCCGTCCACGCTTCATCCGTCAAAGCCGAACTGCGCACCGGCACATACCCGGTTTCCTGCGCCCAATGAATCGTTGCTTCGTTCGAGATCAGGAACTTCCCGAATTCCCAGGCTGCCAGCTTCTCCTCCGGAGCGGCGCTTTGGAAAATCATCAGGTTGGTGCCTTGGAACGGAGAAGCGGCAGCTTGATCCTTCGGAAGCGGCGCGGTCGACCATTTGAACTTGTCCTTCACGGCGTCTCCGACAAAGGAGGTACCTGCCGAAGAGCCGATATACATCGCAACATCTCCGCGGCCGAACGGATCGGACATATAGCCGTCTTCACCGGCCAAACGTCCCGTTTTGGAAGTAACGATCAAATCGTATAAGAAACCAAGCGCCTTTTTGCCTTCCGGCGAGTTAAAGGCAACCTTTCCGTCATCGGTTACATAATCGCCGCCCGCTTGTTTGACAAAAGTGGCCAAATCGCCGGATACAGAGTTTTCAAACCCGATCCCTACGACTTTTTTGCCGTCGATCGTTGTCGTCAGTTTGCCGGCCGCCGTTTTCAATTCGTCCCAAGTCGTTGGTACTTGCAGTCCCATTTTGTCTAGATAGCTTTGATTGTAATACAGCACTTCCGTACTTTTGTTAAACGGCAGCCCGTATACTTTGCCGTTCCAAGTGTTATCGTCCATAAACGCTTTGACGACGTCGGCCTGATCCCCGGCGCTCAAGCCCACCTTGGCATCATTGAGATAAGGAGTCAAATCCTCGATCAGTTCATTGTTTACGTATTCGGTCTGCCAATTGGAATAAGCCTGCGACATCGTCGGAGAATTTTTCGCTTTGGCCGCGGCCATAAGCTTTTGGGACAAGTCATCGTAGCTGCCCTGCGCCACCAGTTTCACCGTCATGTTCGGATTTTGGCTATGGAACTCATCCGCAAGCTGCTGCAGCACTTCTTCCAGATGTCCGGACATCGCGTGCCAGAATTCGATCGTAACCGGTTGGTCAATGGTGATGGATCCGGGTCCCGTCTCCTCGGTCCCTGTCGTTTCTTCAGTCGAGTTTCCTGCGGCGGCGGCATTCGTCGATGTATTCCCCGACGTGTTTTCCGCCGTATTTCCCGTATTCGCCTGATTGTTTCCCCCACCGCAAGCCGTAGCAACAATGATCATAAGGCAAAGCATCATAACGGTAATCAGCTTTTTTTGCAGCATGCTAATCTTCCCCTCGCTTTGTTTTTTGGATTGTTCATTCCTTCAAGCGTTCCGCTTGTACATGATCCTCAGAAACCGCCTTACTTACGCCGCTCTCAAGACATCGCCTTATCCCAACCACCACCTTTAATGAAATTTCCGTCATCCCTTGATGCCGGCGCGCGAAATGCCCTCGATCACGTGTCTCTGCATAAACAGGTACAGCACGATCATCGGCAGGATGATCATCGACGAAGCGGCCATCAGCTGCTCGTAACTCTTTCCCGTATCGTAGACGAAAGCCGTCAAGCCAACAGGCAAGGTCCGCATCTCCGCCGAGTTCGTCACGATCAGCGGCCAGAGGAAGGCGTTCCAGCTTGCGATGACTTTGATCAGCGCACTGGTGATCAGCACCGGCTTGGAGAGAGGAACCATGATGTTCAGCAAATATTTAAAATCGCCGCTTCCGTCGACCCGTGCCGCAAAATACAATTCGTCCGGAACGCCGAGAAAATACTGCCTGAACAAAAAGATCGTAAATACGCTCGCGGTCCAGGGGACAATAAGCGCTTCATAATGATCGATCCAGCCAAGCTCGGTCAAGGTTACGAAATTGGGAGTAAGCAGGATCTCCCCGGGAACCATCATCGTTGCGAGAAGCAAGGTAAAAAGGATCTCACGCCCGTAGAAACGCAGCCGCGCAAAAGCAAATGCGGCCAGAATGGAGGTTGCCAGTTCACCGACCGTGCTAAGAACGGTTACGATGACGCTGTTGAGCAAGTACCGGCCGAAAGGTGCCGCTTCCCACGCAAGCCGGTAATTGTCCCATTTCCAGCTGACCGGGATCCATTCCGGCGGCAGCATCACGACTTCGTCCGGCGTTTTGAGCGAAGTCGTGATCATCCAGTAGAAGGGCAGGATCATCACAATGCCGCCAAGAATAAGCACCGCGTACACCAAAAATCGCGAAACCGCCTGAATTCCGTCCTGCCAGCTTATCTGCCTTTTATTGGCCATCAGTAGTGAACCTTCTTTCTGCCGATATAGAACTGCAGGACGGTGAACAGAAGCACGACGATAAACATCAAATAGGACGCCGCCGCGGCTACGCCGAAATTCCATTCGGAATAAAACTTGCGGAACACATAGAATACAATCGTCAGGGCGCTGTCGGACGGACCCGCTTTCCCGCCGCCGCCGCCAAACAAGGCGTAAACCTCGTCAAACACCTTGAAGGATGAGATTACCGATACTACAATCACGAAAAAAGTGGTCGGAGACAGCAGTGGCAGCACGATATAGCGAAATCTTCGCAGGCGGTTAGCACCGTCGACGCGGGCGGCGAATTCATATTGCTCGCCAATCGTTTGCAAACCCGCCAAAAAGATGATGATGTTATAACCAAGACTTTTCCAGATCGCCAGAAGAACCAGGGCCGGAACCGCAAGCTTCGGAGTGTTGAGCCAGGAAATCGGACTTACGCCAAACCAGCCCAGCATATAATTCAGAATTCCGTAGTCCGTGTGGTAAATCCATTGCCAAACGATGGATACCGCCACCAGCGAAGTGACGTAGGGCAAGAAATAGACGGTCCGAAACAAACCGCGGAAGCGGATCTTGGAGTTAAGCAGCACCGCGATCAGCAGTGAAATCACGACGGAAGCGGGCACAACTCCTACAACGAAAAACAGTGTGTTTCGCATAGCCAGCCAGAAGTCGGGATCATGCAATACCGTATAGTAGTTGTCCCACCCTCTGGCGCGAACAATATCCTTGAAATAGTCATAATCCGTGTAAAAACTGATCTCGAGCGATTTAATGAGCGGATAAACCGTAAACACCGAGATAATCGTCAGTGCGGGAAGCAAATACAATAAGGCCTTGAGCGTGCTTCGAATCGTCGGACGCTGGTTCATCGCTTCGCTTCCTCCTTCGCCGGAGCTCCCGCATTCGAAGCCGCGTCAGCTTGTCCCCGGCTTTGGCTCAGGCTCAGCAGGCCAGGGCTGAGCATCGGTTCCTTCCCGGAAGCAAGCCGCCGTCCCGAAGCCGCATCAAACCAATGCGCCTGCTCCGGCTTGAGGCCTAAGCTCACTTCATTTCCTTCTTTTAAATCAATCCCTGACCTCGCAAAAGCGGTAAATGTATGGGATCCCCAGCGGACCTTGACGAGCGTATCCCGCCCGATAGTTTCTATATAATGGACGCGGCCATGCAGCAAAGGCTCGTCCGCCCCGAGGATCCAGTCTTCCGGGCGAATCCCCAGAAGCGCCGTCTCTGAGGCTGCGCTCACCTCGATAAAATTCATTTTCGGCGTGCCGATGAAGCCGGCGGCGAATACGTTCGACGGCTGGCGGTAGATCTCCGCAGGCGTTCCGCTTTGCTGAATTTGCCCTTCATTCATCAGAACGATCCGATCGGAAATGCTCATCGCTTCTTCCTGATCATGCGTGACAAACAGAGTCGTGATTCCTACTTCCCGCTGTATTCGGCGAATTTCCTCCCGCATCTCGATCCGCAGCCGGGCATCCAGGTTCGAAAACGGCTCGTCGAGCAGCAGAAGCCGCGGCTTCTTGACGAGGGCGCGGGCAATGGCGACCCGCTGCTGCTGGCCTCCGGACAATTGCCCCGGCTTGCGCTCCAGCAGATGGCTGATTTGCACCATCTCTGCGATTTCCTCGGCGCGCTTTTGCCCCTCCGCTTTGGAAATGCCTTTCATTTTGAGCGGAAACATAATATTTTTAAGCACGGTCATGTGCGGGTATAAAGCGTAATTTTGAAACACCATGCCGATGTCTCTTTGTTCGGGACCCTTTCGGTTCATAGGCTCGTCCCCGAAATAGATTTCCCCTTCCGTGCAGCGGTGCAGACCCGCCAGCATGAACAGCGTGGTGCTCTTGCCGCAGCCGCTTGGACCCAGCAAACAGACCAACTCTCCCGAACGGATGGACAAATCCATTCCGTCCACCACCCTTGTACGGTTAAAATCCATCGATACCTGTTTGAGACGGACATCCAAAGTAAACGCCCCCTTTTTGTGATTGCCGGCCCTCTAGTAGACCAGCATTTCATCATAAGCGACGCGTGTTAAACGAATATCAAGCGATTGTTAAATATCGCCAAATAAAAAAGACGCCAACCGGCGTCCGATAACTTGATAAGCCAATGAAATTTACAATCTTCGGGACAAAACGCGCTGCCCGGGTTCATCTTCCGGGGAGCCTTTTGGCCGCGAGAAAAATGAGCAGGATTAGTCCCAGATAACCGAACAATGGGTATAAATAAGCGAGCAATGCCGTAAAACCGATCTGGCTGATTAAGAAGCAAGCAAGCAATATTGCGAAAATAATCATGTTTTTGGGCAGCTTGTACAAGCTTTGAATTTGCCGGGTGATGCCAAACACGTTGCCGATCAAAGTCGTAAAGATCTCCCCGTAAATTACGAGCAGGAACAGGGTATGAAAAAATGGCCCCAAATTGCGGACAATTTCGGCCATCGGTATTTCAAAGCGGAGGATCCCGGGCATGCGGGAGTGAATCGCCAAATGACTGATCAGCAGCATGACGCCCAGTCCGATACCGCCCCAAATCCCTCCCCATTTCAAAGTGCTTTCCTTCTTGATCTCGCTTCCCAGCGGCACCATGACCGCCTGAATGAACGCAAAGTTTAACGCTACGTAAACAAGGGAACTTAAGATCCAGTTATAGTGGGTAAACTGCTGAAACGGAAGATGCGCCAGCTGCATAATTTGATCGGCTTGTACAGCCTTGATCCCGATCAGAAAATTAAAGAGCAAAATCAAGGGCGCAACTAAAGAATTGATGACGAGAATTCCGCTCATCTCCTTGCTCAAGACCAGGTAGCTGAGCAGGATGCTGACCACAATGCCGATTTGAAAAGGAAGATGCAGCTGCTCCTCGAAAATGGATCCGGTCCCGGACAGCATGACTGAAGTCACTCCGAGCAAAATGATAAAGGTTAATGCGTTGGCGACTTTTCCGAAAATCCTGCCGAATAAATAATTGTTGAACTCCTGATAGGAAAATGCGCCGATCCGGTGAGCTACGATCATCATTTTGGTCCCGATCCACATAAACAGGAGGGTTGTGATGAGAATGCCTATTGCCCCGACGGCCCCGTATATCGTAAAGAACTGCATGATCGATTGGCCGGAAGCGAATCCGGCCCCCACCACCGTTCCGATATAGGTAAAGGCAATCTGAAAAATCTTCGCCCACTCTTTAACCATGAATCCTCACTACTTCCATTTTTAACTTGTACAATCCAAGTCTATGTGGAATAACCTTCCAGTATTCCAAGGGGAATGAGGAGACGGAGCCCGGCTCAAGATTCAGCGTTCGAGTATATTGCCTTCAACCTTCACATCGCTGCAAGCTTCCAAATGAAGCAGATCCGCTTCCGATTTGAAGTTTGATCCTGCGGCGATTTCATTGTTGACGAAGCTTAATAAGCTTGTGCTTTTGGCGCTGAGGAGCGCTTCATGCGAGATTTCGAACCGGTTATTTTCGATCCGAATATTGCGGTGTACGGGGCGATCCGAATGAATGTCCGTATTTTCCGGCGCGATGCGGATCACCGGATGACTGCTGCCGCCGCATTCGACGAAACGGTTGGCGCAAACCGCCACATCGCCGACCATGCCGGATTCATACCAGCCTTCGGCGTCGTCGGCAATCAGGAATGCGCTCATCGTCATTCTGTCGAACAGGTTGCGCTCAATCAGAACCTTGCGGCGCGTTGTCGTTAAGATTCCGCGGGTCGGAATGGCGGCAAAATAATTATCCAAAATTTCAACTTCCGGCGTCCAGGTGACATTCTCCAAGACATCGCCGGGCCGGATATCTTTCGGAGCCGGATCTTCCAGCGTGAGCAGGATTTCGCGGGGGTTGACCGGTTCGGCCGATTTTACGGTGCCTCCGGCATAAGCGACTAATGAGTTTCTCCGCACAAAATCAATCTCATCGCCCGGAACGAAGGCATCAAATCCATAAGTCTGAGCATGCATAAACCGAACCAGCAGCTGATTGGGAGCCGGTTTCTCCACGATCCGCAAATGCGTTCCGTGCACGTTGATCGCATCGTCGTGCCCGCCGATGAAACGGCTGTCCGCAATCGATATTTTCCCCCGGCAGCCCGACAAATGGATGAAATCCGCAAAGGCGGCGACCGTACGCCCGGTTTCCGGGCGAGGGGCGATATTCACTCTTTCGAAGCTCAAATTCTCGCTGAATTGACCCACGACGCCAAGGCCATGCATGAAATGCAGCCCGACGTTTTCCCAGCCGATATTCCGGCTCCGGTACACGAAAGCTCCCACTTGATCGCGGATACCGTCCCGCACTTGAAGGATATGCCCGTCCGGGATTTCCGGCAGAGCGTCGAAATGAAACCGCAGGCGATGCGGCCCTATTTCTTCGGCCTTTTTCGCCTTCTCCAGGAAATTGTCGATTCGCCAGGTCGTTCCAAGCGCCGGATCGTACTCCTGCATCGGTCCCTCAAGGAACTTCCACCCTTCCCCTGCCCAAAGCAGCCCCCCTCTGCCGTCCAGCTCATACCCGAAGGCAGGGTGCACTTGGACATCGAGATGTCCGGCGCCTTTTCCGACAACGGTCATTTCCACTACGGTGGGCTGCTCAAAGTCGGTATCCAAATTACGGATGTCTATATTTTCGCAATGATCCATCGCAAACATCGTCTGCTTGCCATGGAATATAAACAGAGAGCCGCAGCCTTCTATCGTCAAATCCTGAACTCTTTTAAGATAAATTCCGATGGTTTTCGTAATGTCGGGGTTCTCAATCTCGCTTGTCGTATTGGTAATATAATAGGGAACCCGCGCCGCATGTGCCGGATAAAAATCGTACCGGCCTTTCGGGCATTCCAGCACCACCGGCCCTAAAGTCCGGGCAGCCGCCTCAATGGCGAGACGCATGGCCGGCAGCGCATCCTCCTTGGAATCCGGAACCGCCCCAAAATCAGTAAGCCTCAGCACGGCCGGTACGGAAGCTCCGCTTTTGTCTGCAGTATTAGTCATTACTTAGTCAGTCCTCTCTCAGATGGATAAAAAGCGAGTCTACCATAAAATTTATACTATCATTTTTCCTGTTCTGATTTCACCGCCTTTTGAACGGATTTCGAGGTACAATTTCCGATTTTACCGTACATCTCCGCAATTATATTCCCGTATTTCCGGAATATCTAGCAAATCGGGCGAATAGTTATAGATATATCAATCTTTCGAAGCATACTCGGCGAGACAGGGCTGGCAAGAACCCCCGGTTCTTTCTATAATGAAGGCGTGTACTTCACTTCAAATCGTAATGGAGGGATGCAGGTGAGTCAGCAGCTGCGAATCGGAATGATAGGTTACAAGTTTATGGGAAAAGCCCACAGCAACGCCTACCGCACTTTGCCGATGTTTTTCCCCGAAGCGCTGGGGCCGGAGATGTCCGTGATTTGCGGCAGAAACGAAGCGGCGGTTCAGGAAGCCGCAAACGTTCTCGGCTGGCAAGAGGCGGCGACCGACTGGAAAGAAGTCGTTGCCCGGGACGATATCGATCTGATCGATATTAATGCGCCGAGCGACGCCCATAAAGAAATTGCCCTCGCCGCGGCGAAGGCGGGCAAGCATATTTTCTGCGAAAAGCCGTTAGCGCTTACATTGGAAGATTCCCGCGAGATGCTGCAGGCGGCCGAAGAAGCGGGCGTAGCGCATATGATCGGTTTCAACTACCGGTTCTCTCCGGCGGTGAGGCTTGCCAAAAAGCTGATCGACAGCGGACGACTCGGCACGATCTATCATTTCAGAGCCTGGTTTCTGCAGGATTGGATCATCGACCCTGACTTTCCGCTTGTCTGGAGACTCCGGAAGGAAATTGCCGGATCGGGTTCGCTGGGCGATCTTGGAGCGCATTTGATCGATTTGGCGCATTATCTCGTCGGAGATATCCGCGAGGTAACCGGCATGAGCGAAACCTTCATCAAGGAGCGGCCGCTCGCCGAGAATATGACGGGGCTTAGCGCCAAGAGCAGCAAAGACGCTCCGCGGGGACCGGTGACGGTTGATGACGCCGCGCTGTTCTTGGCGCGATTTGCAAACGGAGCGCTGGGCAGCTTTGAAGCGACGCGGTTTGCCGCGGGCCACCGGTCGACCAACGCTTTTGAAATCAATGGCAGCCTGGGGAGCGTTAAGTTCGATTTTGAACGGATGAACGAGCTTGAGGTTTATTTCACCTCGGATGCTGAGGATGTGCAAGGCTTCCGGCGCGTGGTCGCCACGGATCCGGCGCACGAATACGTTCAGGCCTGGTGGCCGCCGGGACATACGCTGGGCTTTGAGCATACCTTTATCCATGAGGTGCTGGAGCTTGCGGGCGCGCTCGAAGAAGGAAGACAACCGCAGCCGAATTTCCGCGACGGCGTTAAATGCCAAGCCGTACTGGAAGCGGTGGAGCGTTCGATCGAGCAGCGCCGCTGGGTGGATATATCGGAGATGTAATTCATAATTCTGAAACGGGAGCGAAAGAGAAAAATTGGGAGCCGGTAAAGCGAAAGCGTTCGCCTTTGCCATTGGATTGCCACCATTACTTGTTACGTATCATCAATGCAATCCAATGGCAACAGCGATCATAACCCCATTTTTTCTCGCAGCGCCCTTTTTCGGAAATAATAAAGGAGGCAAGCGGATATGAAAAAAGCGCTGATTGTATGGGGCGGCTGGGACGGGCACGAGCCCGAGCAAGTGGCGGAAAGATTCGCCGGAATTTTGCGCGAGCGCCGATTCGCGGTTGAAGCTGCCGATACCCTGGATGTCTTCGCGGATGTCGAAAAGCTGCTCGGTCTGGACTTGATCGTCCCGGTATGGACGATGGGGGACATCGCTCAAGAGCTTGTCGATAACGTTTCGGCGGCGGTTCAAAACGGCACCGGCCTGGCCGGATGCCATGGAGGCATGTGCGACTCGTTTCGCAGCAATGTCGAGTGGCAGTTTATGACCGGAGGCCAATGGGTTGCCCATCCCGGAAACGATGGGGTGGACTATAGAGTGGAGATCAAGCACAGCTCCAGTCCCTTGGTGGAAGGCATCAACGACTTCCCGGTGAAATCGGAACAGTATTATCTCCATGTCGACCCGGCCGTCGAAGTGCTGGCGACCACCCGGTTCCCCGTAGCGGACGGACCTCACCGGCTAAACAAAGCCGTCGACATGCCCGTCGTCTGGACCAAACGCTGGGGCGTAGGGCGAGTCTATTACAATTCGCTCGGGCATCATGCCGATATCATGGACATGCCGGAGGTCAAAGAACTCATGATCCGGGGGATGCTGTGGGCGGCCGAAGGCAAAGAAGCAGCTTTAAAACGTGTATGACCGGGTTTAATGGATTCATTGATTTCTGAACCATCGATCTCCGCCCCGGACATAAAATTAACTCTATAAAGCTTATCAAAACAGAGTAGAAAAACCCTGCCAGACCGCTGCCGGGGTGCCGGATCGACTTCGAGGATTTGCGTTAGAACAAATTGGCTGGTCCGGTCAACGCTGTCCCAAAACGCCAAATTCTCCGACACTTGAAATAGCAGTCTTTTGGGGCCTTATTTCCACTGGGGAGCCTCATTCTGAATGAATAGCGCCGTTTTATGGCCTTATTTCTTCAGAAGAGCTCCTTTTTCACTTGGTTTTGGACGTTTTGCTGAAAATAGGGCCATTTTGCACCGTTATTTTTAGGAAAATACGGTTTCGTAGTGAAATAAGGCCATTTTATACCGCTATTCGAGAAATCGCCTTTTGCCGTTTATTGTTGATTCCAGGCCAGGACAACCTCGTTCAGCCCCCGCCCCTAGACATCTACAGTTCCTTTGCATGATTTATATGTTCTGAACATCTTGTTTAACCATGGTTCAGATTCCTGTACTTTAGCGGCGTCGTGCCGATCACTCTTTTGAATAGCTGGATGAAATACGAAGCTCCCTCAAAACCGGCCCGGCTGGCGATTTGCTCCACGGGAAGTTCCGTCGTTTCCAGCAGCCGGCAAGCTTGCTTAATCCTGCGGGCGGTTAAATAATCCGTAATGGTGCTCCCGGTCTCCAGGCGGAAAATCCTCGATACATAATACTTCGACAAATGTGTCTCCTCGGCAAGGCGCTCCAGCGTAACCTCCCCTTGAAAATTTGCTTCGATCCAACGCATGACTCTCTCCGAGTGCCTGAGCGCCCGGGCATCGCTATGGGCCAATTCCGGCCCCGCCCCCGCGGAAAGCAAACAATTCAGCAATTGAAGCATAAGCGTGGCAATCTCCTCGTTTTCTTCGCCGCGCCCGCTTTTTCGCGCCTCGTCGTAAGCTCCGTAAATCCATTCCATCTGTCCGGCATGACCGGATAAATCAAACCCCTGCCCCGGATTTTGCCCTTGCCACAGCTGATGAAACAGCGCCAGACGCTGCGGAAAGGGGAGCAGCAGTTTCTCGATCAGCAGCGGATCGGCGTAAAATATCGAGCGGACATAGGGAGTGTCGCCGCTCACCTCCGCGTGGACATGATGAAATTGAAACGGCTGGAAAAAAAACAGCATGCCCCGCCGGATGGCATACGTTTGCCCTCCTACGACAACCGTCCCTTTTCCCGCGTGTACAAACAGCAGCTCGCAGCATTGATGCCAATGATAATATCCTTTGAAATTGCGTTCCGTACGCAAGCCGTAATCCCAGGACAGCTGTTTGTGGCCAAAAACGACGGGTTCGAATATCCGCTTCATGTCTCCTCCCGAATAGGACAAAATATTTATATTTCTGCATATTCCATTATAACTTCCGGACGCCAAAAAACGATATACTGGGGGCAAATCTTCTGGGAGGTTATAGTATGGAAACAACGGCATACTGGAAAGAAACGCTATCGGAGATCGACCGCAAGCTGCAATCAAAACTAGAAAAAATCTCCGGGAAATGTCCGCATTTTGCGGGTGAAGACGGACAATACGAAAACATGGATTCGGATTATTGGACCACCGGATTTTGGCCGGGGATGCTGTGGATCATGTACGAATTGACCGGAAACGAAAAATACAAGGAGGAAGCTTGGCCTTACGATCAAGTACTGGAACAATGGTTCGTTAAGTCGACCGAAGGACTGCATCATGACGTCGGCTTTCAATTTCTGCCCACCGCCGTCATCAAAAACGCGTTGACCGGCTATGAGGACGGGTATCGGCGGGGAATCGAAGCGGCCAATTATTTGGCCGGACGGTACAATCCCGTCGGACGGTTCATCCGAGCCTGGAACGATGACAAACACGGCTGGGCGATCATCGACTGCATGATGAATGTTTCCCTGCTGTTTTGGGCTTCCAAGGTCACCGGTGATCCGCGCTACAAGCATATCGCCATCGCTCACGCCGAAACGACGATTCAATACGGCATCCGGAACGACGGTTCCACCAAGCATATCTTGTCCTTTGATCCGGAGACCGGCGCGTTCATCGAATCGCTTGGCGGACAAGGCCTGTCGGCCGACTCGACCTGGAGCCGCGGGACGGCCTGGGGACTTTACGGATTCGCGAACATGTACCGCTATACCGGAGACGAGCGTTTCCTGCATACGGCGAAACAGATCGCCCATTATTTCATAGCGGCGCTCCCGAACGACTATGTCCCGTATTGGGATTTCCGCCTGGAAACCCTGGACGGCCAGCCTCGCGACAGCTCCGCGGCCTCGATCGCCGCATCCGGGCTGCTTGAGCTCGCCGAAATCGTTCCGGCCGGCGAAAAATCCATGTACCAAAGCGCGGCCGAACGGATGCTTCGTTCGCTAACCGAACATTACGCGACTTGGGACCTGCCCGATTTCGATCCGATCCTGCTGCACGCAACGGGAAGCGGCAACTCTTATATCGACGGCGGCCTCATTTTCGGAGACTACTATTATGTCGAAGCCGTCGCCAAGTTAAACGGCTGGAAGCACCGGATTTTCTAGAGCGCAAAAAATGAGGCGTCCCTCCTTCCTCCATCCGGCGGAAGGGGAGGCGCCTCATTTGCCGGTTAGGCTTGGCCCTCGGCAAATGTGATGCGGCGAATATGCGGGTTAAGCTCAAACATTCCCTGCTCGGCCGAGAGGACGAGCTGCCCGTTGATGCGCAGATCAATGAACGAAACACCGTCAACGATCCGCCGCTCGTCGTACCCGTAAATCCGCGGCGGTTTCGCGCCGGCACCGCGGTAAGAGATATCTTTGAACGTGATGTTTTCGACGCGCGTACCCGGAACCGGATTATAATCGGGATTACACGCGACCCGGATATCCAGCAGTTGGCCCAGCTCAAATGGCTCGACGCGAATATTTTCGTACGTCACGTTGCGGACGATATTCCGGTCGCCGGCGTTGATCGCCATGGCTCCCCAGTAATTTTCCTGGGGTTCGTGATGCTCCAGTATATCGATATTCACGAATCTGATATTTTCGATTACGTCCCCTTCATGCTCGTGATCCCCATGCGTGCCGATCATTAGCGGGTGGGCGACATCGGCCCACAGCACGCTGTCGCTGACGGACACCTCGCTCGTATTGCCGCGGAAATACCAACGGGATCCGTAAATCGCGATGCAATCGTCCGAATTCCGCATAAATACGTCTCGAATGCCGACGTCGCGGCAGGACATCATATCGATGCCGTCGGACCAGCCGCGCGTGCTGAACGATTTGAAATTCGTAACTCGGATATGTTCCGATTGGCCGAGAAAGATGCTGTAATGCGGCGGATCCACTACCGTCAGCCCCTCGACGCGCACGTTCCGGGAGAAAACAACGCGAATTCCCCGGAAAGCGGAAAAACGGTGAAACGATGCCAAATAGATCATTCCGCGCCCGCGAATGTCCACGTTTTGAACCCGCTCGCAAACGAAAGAACCGGCGATGGCCGCCCCGCCGGCACAGTAGACCCTGGTGGACGACGGTAGCCGGAGAACGACCTCTTCGATAAAGTGCATTCCCGGGGCAAAATACAATGTGCGCGGACGTCCTTCTCCCGCTTCCTTCGCTTCCAACAACCTCAGCAAATCCTGCGGACGGTGAATTCCCGGTTTGATGCACAGCACCTCCGGCGCTTCGGGATCAGGAACGTCCTCCTCCAATGGATTGGCGAACAAATGCAAATTCCGGAACCGGTCGCCGTTAATTTCAACGGACAGCTTTTGCGGCTTCTCCATAGCAAAACGGATCGTTCTTCCTCGCTGCTCCGCCTGGATGTTCCGGGAGACCGGGCGAATTTCCGCGGATAAAACATCCGTGTACACGCACTCCACCTCTACCTCCACCGGACCCTCCATGTCGAACGAAACCAGGGAGGCCGCGCGAACCTGATGCATATCCACCTTTACCTCGCACACGTCCAGCGCCAGCCACTCCCCTGCGGCCGGACGAACGCGCACCCGAAAATCCTCCCGCCGCGGAATCTCTCCGGGCAGTGAATATATCTGTATTTGACCCATATAAACTTCAGCTCCTTCTTTCCCATTAACAAACAACCTGCCGTAAGAATTCCGGCAGGTTGTTTACGTTTCGATGCCCCCGAATCACGTCGGCAGCTTTCTTATCCTTTCATGGCCCCTGCCGCGATGCCTTTTACGAAATATTTCTGCAGAAAGACGAACGCGAGCAGCACGGGAACGACGGACATCGTCGTGCCGGCAAAAATCATGTCCCATCTCGACGAGAACTCTCCGATGTAACGGTAGATTTCCACGACCATTGTCTTTGGTTGGCCCGAAGGAAGAACAAGCATCGGCATCAGGAAGTCATTCCAGATTCCCAAGCCGTTAAGCACAACCATGCTGGCGGTCACCGGGCCAAGCAGCGGGAACACGATGTTCCAGAAGATTCTGACCCGGGAGCAGCCGTCGATTTCCGCCGCTTCTTCGATCTCGCCGGGAATCCCCTTTACGAAGCTGGAAAAAAGCAGGCTGCCGAAGCCCACCGAACCGGCGACGTAAATCATGATCGGTCCCGCCAGACTGCCGTAAAGTCCCAGCGTCTTCAGTTCTTTAAACAGCGGGATCATGTAAGCCTGAAACGGGATCATCATCCCGGCCAGGAAATACACGAACATAAGTCTCGTCCATCTCGCATTCCGCCGCTGAATAGCGTACCCCGCCATCGGGATGAACAGCACCTGAAACAAAATGGAGATGACCGTCAGAATCAAACTGTTCAGGATCGCTCGCGGATAATTGGTTTCCGTTAGCAGATACTTGAAGCTCTCCAGGTACAGCGAATTCGGAAAAGCCACCGCATCCTTCATGATTTCCGCATTGCTCTTGAACGCGGACATGATATTGAAGAAGATCGGAAAAAAGAACAGGATCGCCAAAACGAGCGTTACTGCCAAAATGCCGACATCGACCCAAAGCTTGCGTGTTTTCTGAGTCATCACATTTCGACCTCCCGCTTCTGAAGGACCTTCACCTGGAATACGGTAACGATCAAAATAATGAGGAACAGCACCATCGCCAGCGCCGTGCCGAAACCTTGCCGCAGCTCGCCGAAACCGACCTTGTAGATGAGATAGGTCAAGGTTTCGGTTTCGAAACCGGGACCGCCGTCCGTCATGACCGCGATCTGGTCGAAGATTTTCAGGGCGCTGATCATGGAGAGCACCATGCAGACGGTCACCGAGCCGGCCAGCAGGGGAAACGTGATGCGGCGGAACTGCTGCCAACCGTTTGCTCCGTCGATGCTGGCCGCTTCGCTTAATTCCTGCGGAATGCTCTGGAGACCCGCCAGATAGATGATCATATAGTATCCGGCGCCTTTCCAGACGGTGGATAAAATGATGGCCAGCATGGCATACTTCGGATCGCCGAGCCAATCTACCGTAAAGGAGCCGAGTCCGACCTTGCTCAGCAATTGGTTAACCACGCCAAAGTTGTAGTTCAGCATCATTGCCCATACGAACCCCATGACGATCCCGCTCAGCAGGGTCGGGAAGTAAAAGACGCTGCGGAATATTTTGCTCAGCCAGCGTACTTTATCGACCATCATCGCGAGCAAAATCGCAAACGCGTTCTCTAGAATGACGAGGCTGAACGTTAAGACCAACGTGTTCTTTAGGGCATTATGGACCCGTGGGCTGTTCCAGATTTCCAGAAAGTTGGAAAGTCCGATAAAACGAATGTCCGTGCTGATCCCGTCCCAGGACGTAAAGCTGTAATATATGCTGCCTGCCGTCGGTACGATGACGAAAAGGGTGTACAGAAGAAAAGACGGCAGAATGAAATATAAGGCGAATAGCTGCCGTTTTTTCTTCTTTTTAACGGCAGCCGGCGGTCTACCTACATGAAGGGCAGGTGCAGCCATAGTATCTCTCCCTCCTGATTTCCTTACATTGCGTTTGCTTTTACTTGATTGTCATACTCCGTGTCCGCCCGCTTCATGTAATCCATGACATCCCCGTTTTTAATGACAAGTTCCTGAAGCAGCTTGTAATACCAGTCGCGGAACTGCGGAGGAATTTGGTTTTCGCCCCACCAGTTGTTGATGGCCAGCGATTTTGTCACATTCGGGTCGTTCATCAGATCGAGCGCGGTTTTCATTTGCTCGCTGGTCTCATAAGTCACTTCCTCTTTGGTCGAAGGAATCGCGTTGATGCTGGCCAAATACTGCGAATAGTTTTCCGGCTTGAAGAAGAAGCGGATGAACTGCTTGATCGCTTCCGTCTTATCCGCGTCCTTGGAGGCGTCCGTCGAAATCGACCAGCCGGCCGGAGACGGCAAACCGACCACATTTACTTTGCCTTCGCGGTCCGGGATCGGATAGAAGCCAAATTCGAAGCTTGGATCGGCCTCCGCGATTTGCGTGAACATCCAGGTTCCCGAATACAACTGCGCCGCCTTGCCGGAAACCAGCATGGAGGCCGTTTGGTTATCGGCCGTGCTCATCCAGCCTTTATCCACGTACTTCTGGAACAAATCCTTATAATCCGTCATCGCCTGAACGACATTGGCATCGGTAAAGCTCACGGTTTTCGCCGTGCGTTTCGAGTTCCAGTCCGGGTCCTGGGCATACACATCGTCAATCAGGAATTTGTTGACCCAGAAGCCCATATGGAAAATATCCTTGCCGCCGACCACAATCGGCGAAATGCCACTGGCCTTCAGCTTCTCCTGAATCGTCAAAAATTCGTCGTACGTTTTGGGGAGCTCGGTAATGCCCGCTTGTTCATACGCCTTCTTGCTGTAAATGATCCCTTGCGGAGCGTTCACCTGCATCGGAGCGTTCCATACTTTGCCCTCCACCTTAGGCGGGTCCTTGAACAAATCCAGCAGATCGGACGGCAGTTCAACGATCTTGCCCGCGTCGGCAAACACTTGGGTATCCCGCATTTCCACAAGATCCGGGAACTCGCCGACCGCGTCCTTCGTTTTCAGCCAATCCAGATACGCCGCGGAAGTCGTTTCGCTCAAATCGTTGATTTTTATATTCGGATTCGCATCCATGAATTTTTTCACCGTATCGGCAATCGCTTTTTTCGTTGCCGGATCTCCCGAAGCATAACCGATCGTGAAGCTGACTTCCTTGGGGGCCTGAGCGGCGTTTCCGTTGTTGCCCGAAGCGGGCGCATTCGAAGCGTTCCCTCCGGAATTTCCTCCGCATGCGGTTAACGTCATCGATGCCGCGAGTATCAGCGTAGAAAGTTTCAACCATGTTTTTCCAACCATTTTTTAGGTAACCTCCCTTTTGTCCTCTGACCCGGAAACTCGTGAACGATGTGCGCATCATCGAACTGGAAGCGTTTCCTTGTGATCAAGCATAGCATTTGGCCGATTCGAACTGAATGAACTTTTTTAAGCGCCGCATGCGCCTGTTTTAAGAAAAAAACGAACGGAAGATCAGTCTTCCGTTCGTTCCATGACGGTATCCTCCGTAATGGGGAAAGTAAGTATGACCGACGTGCCGACATGCTCCCGGCTATTGATCTCCAGCCCGTATCTTTCACCGAATACCGATTTGATCCGTTCATGGACATTTTTGAGCCCCACGTTTTTTCCGGGAGCCTCGGGATCGCTCAGCAAGCGGTTCATGCGCTCCAGCATCTCGTTTTCCATGCCTACGCCGTCATCGTAAATGGAAATCACGAGGTCAAGGCCGCGTTTTTCCGCCGTAAGCCCCACCGTGCCTTTGCCTTTTTGCTTCAGGCCGTGCTGTATCGCATTTTCGACGATCGGCTGCAGGGAGAGCTTCAAAATCTGCCAATTCAAATCGACATCCTGCGCAATCTCGCAGCCGAATTCAAAGCGTTGGTCGTAGCGGACCGAAATGATGTAAAAGTAGTCCTTCAGGTTGTCCAGCTCGCTGCGCAGGCTGGTTTTCTCCTCGCCGTAATCGATCACATATTTAAGCTGATTGGACAAGGAAAGGATCATGTCGGCGACTTCATCGTCGTCTTTATCCACGGCGCTCATTCGGATAACTTCAAGAGTATTGTATAGAAAATGCGGCCGAATCTGGCTCTTGAGCGCGTTTAATTCCGTCTGCTTCTGCTTGATTTGCGCGACGTAGGCCTCATCGATATACGTTTTCAGGCGATCGACCATCCGGTTGAAGCTGTAGCCAAGCCGGCCAAGCTCATCGTTGCTGCGGACCTCCACCCGCGTTTCCAGGTTTCCGGACTCCACCTTGGCCATTTGCTTCATCAGCGTAAGAATCGGGGCGGACAGCCGTCTGGAAAACAAGGTTCCCATCACGATGAGCGCGATGGAGCATAGACCGATGGCGATAAAAATAGTCATGCGAACCGACAGCAGCTGCTCGAACAGCGACTCTCTGTGAATCCGGGCCGTCAAGCTGCCGTTCAGAAACGGGATGGGCTCGGAAATTTTCATCATGCCTTTTTCCGATTTTTCCGCGATCGACGCGGCGTCGGCCGAGGACAGCTCCGCGCTGCTAAAATAAAAATGTCCGTTCCCGTCGAGCAGATAAAGCTCGTCGTTCGTTCCCAGGTTCAGCTCTTTGAAGAAATGGCTGAACAAGCCTTCGTCGACGTCGATGAACAAGGTGCCGACGATTTTCGGTTTGGCGGTAACTTTGCCGGAGGTGTCGATCAGATTGCGGCCAACGGTAAACACCTTCCGCCGGGAGGTCGAATAATAATCGGCCGCATGGGTAGGGAAGATCGCCACTTTGGAGGGGGCATCGCTCATTTGGCGCTTCCACTCCGGATAGGGAAGCAATTCCGTATCAAGCCCCCTGTTTTCCTTCTCCTGATAATACATCTTCCCATCCTTATTCCTTACGAAGATCACGCTGCTGATATAGGTATCGCTGTAAAGCACGGTCTTCAAAAACGAGTCGATCGGAATATTGTTGATTTGCTCCAGATCGTTAACATTATAGGTCTGGTTTTGACTGGAGCTATCCGTAAAACCTTCGTATTTACCGGTGTACATCAGCTTCGAAACTTCGTTGTACTGGTCGAAGGCCGAGTTCAGGTTATAACTCATATAAAGCACCATCTGGCGCAGATTGGCCGTCGTGTACCGCTCCACATAACCCGTAAATGCGTTAACCGAAAACAAGCTGAGCGCAAACAGGGGAATCAGCCCGACCAAAATAAAGGAGGAGGCGAATTTGACGAAGATGCCGGTAGACTTTCTGCTTCGCAAACGCATGGCGGCTCCCTATTCTGCGCCGGCCGACTGCCTGAATTCCTGCGGCAGCTTGCCGTACAGCTTTTTGAACATGTCGCTGAAATGCCGGGCATTGTTATAGCCGACGCGCTCCGAAATTTCGTAAATCATCAAATCCGTTTCCAGCAGCAAACGGATGGCATGCTTCATTCGTTCCTCCGTCAGGTATTGCTTGAAGTTTTTCCCGGTGTGCTTTTTAAAGAAGCTGCTGAAATAATAAGGATTCATATAGATCAGAGCGGCCATCGACTCCAGCGTGATGTTCTCGGCGTAATGCTCTTCCATATAAGCTTTGATGCGCTGCAATTGGGCGATCTCCTTATTCGCCAGCTTACGCGTGATTTGTTCCCGGGCCAGCCGAACAAGGGAATGAAACTCGGCCCGAACATCCTCGAAGGTAGCAAAACGCGACAATTTATCCAAAAGCGCCCCCCGGTCGCGGCAAACTTCGATGCCGTATCCCGCCATTTCCCGTTCCAGCAGCACGGCCGCGTTGTAAACGTGGCTTACGGCGAGCTGCTTGCTGCTCCCCGCCTGCAGTCCGATCGCCTCAAGCAGCTCGTCCGTGATTCGAAGCAGCTCCTCTTTGTTCTGCGAGGTCAAAGCGCCCGCCAATCCCGCCTGCAGTTCCAGAACTTTTTGCGGCGCGTCAGCCGAAGCCCCGGCGGTGAAGTCTGCCTCAATGATCCGGTTCAAACCGGCAAAATACTTCATTTTAAGCGCTTCCAAAGCAGAACGGTACGAATCGTCAGCCGCTTCCATGCCCGAGACCGTTTCGCCGATTCCGACGGAAACCTTCAGCTTCAAAAAGCCGGTGACTTTCCCGTGAAGGTCTTCGGCCAATTGGCGAGGTTCCCCGGGTCTCTCGTACTGCAGCAATACGCCGAACCTTCCTTCTTTATGGAACAAAAGACAGTCGCCGCGGCTTTCAAGCGTTTCTTTCATGATATTGTTCAGCGCAAAATGAACCAGCTTGCGTTCCCTTTCCTCCCAGCGGGAACCTCCGCCCATTTCTTCATCCGTTTCGAGCAGGCATACGCCGGTGAAACGGCTAACCGAAACCGCCCCCAGGGCGATCAACTCCGGAGCGTTTCGCTTGTCCCCGTCCATCAAGCCGTCCAGCAGTTCCTCGATGGTAACGGTCCGGTTCTTCCGTTCGTAATGGTCCAGCATCTCCTTTGCCCGTTCCCCTTCGTTCTCCTCTCGGATTAATGCGGCGGCTTTGCCGACGACCTCTTCCAGATGCTTTTTATTCACCGGTTTGACCAGATAATCAAGCGCCCCGTACTGAATAGCCTGGTGGGCATAAGTGAATTCCTGGTATGCACTGATGAAGATTACCTTCATCTGCCGGTAGTTTTCGTGAATTTCCCGGATAATGTCGATTCCGCTGCAGCCGGGCATGCTGATGTCGCTGATAATCAGGTCGGGGCGGCAGTCGCGGATCAGCTGCCTGAGCTCGTTCCCGTCGCTCGCCTCCCCAACGATCGCAAGCCCCAGTTCCTCCCAGGAAATCAGTTTTTTTAATCCCCGCAAGATCACCGGCTCATCGTCGGCCAATAAAACCCTTAATTGCATGCCGTGTTCCTCCTCACCATTCTTCACCATGTAGGTTGCCTGAGCTGGCATGGACTGAAACCAAACTGCACTTAATTATACAACAGCCTCGTTAATCTTAACTGTAACATGGGGGGTCTTCCGGCATAATGAAAGTTTTTTAAGACCGGTGTCAACTTTTTTAAGCAAGGTTCGGAGCAGGCGGAGGGGACAAAAAAAAGACCGCCCAACAACGTCAAGGTTCTGACGCTTAGGCGGCTTGATCAGGCAGTTCCAGCGGATTTAGGCTTCGGTTAATTGACGCCGGAATAACGCAGGTAATCGAAATCCGCACGACGTTTCGTCCCGGACAAATCCTGAACGCATAAACCGATAAAAGTGCCGGTAAATCCCAGCTTACCCCCGTATTCGTCGGAAAGTTGGCCTAAATCCTGCGGCTCTCCGACGTTGGTCCAGCTCTTGCCGTCTGGAGAACAGGCGAACTGGACGGATCCGAAGCGAATGACCGCTTTCAGATAGACCCGTTTCCAGTCTGCCGTCGGCAGGATGGCCCCTTCCGGTTCATCATAGTTCCCCTGTGTGGAAACGATAAGCGCCACATGTTTGCCCAGCGATTCATCATGGCTAATCCGCAAATAGAAGTGATCGCGTTCGTCGTAATACAACGTCAGTCCCGCCATTTGCCCAAAATGCTCCGGCTCAAACTCCACGCAGGTCTCCGCTTCGCAAACAAAATGCTCCATCCTTCTCGCCACCATGCTTTGCCGGAACAGGGAGCCCAGCGATTCCCGGCCGCGCAGCCGCAAAAATCCCGGCCGTTCGGTTAAGCTGAGCCATTCGCCGTCCGCCGGAACCCGAAGCGTCTGATACCGGATGCCAAGCTCCGGCTCGTCGAAGTGATCCGTTTCCGGCTGTGCCGGAAACGGATGGGACGGAAGCTTGGGAGGCCGCACTTCAATCTGCGGCAAATGGCCGCCTCCGGCTAGACGCAGCCAGCCGTCCTCGGTCCATTCCAGCCGCTGGATTCCCGTCTCACGGCCAAGCGGGCATAATCTGCGGCCGGGCAAGGGACGCGCGCAAATATAGGACATGTACCATTCCCCGTTTTGCGTTTCGACCACCGCGCCGTGGCCGGCTTTTTGCAGCGGATAGTCCGGGTCGTTTACCGTTGTTATCAGCGGATAGTCCGGATCCGTTTCGTAGGGGCCTGTAATCCGCCGGGAGCGCGCCAGCGTGGCGGCGTGGTTCCAGCCTGTCCCGCCTTCGGCGAGCAACAAGTAATACCAGCCGTCCCGTTTGAACAGGTTAGGACCTTCGGTGACGCCAAGATCGCTTCCAACCGCGAGCCGGTGAACCGGTCCGACGAGCCGCCGCAGCTCCGGCGAATACTCCTGCAGCACGATGCCCGCAAACCGGTTCTTCCCTTTGCGAAAGTCCCACTTCATGTTGAGAAGCCATTTTCGCCCGTCGTCGTCATGGAACAAATACGGGTCAAACCCGCTGCTGTTCAGGTAGATCGGCTCCGACCACGGTCCCTCGATATCCTCGGCCATCAGCAGATAATTGTGCAGGTCTTTATATACGCCGCTCCGATTTTTCACGTCTGTGACCATCAAATAATAGACGCCGTTGTCGTAGGTCAAAGCCGGCGCCCAGATGCCTCCCGAGCTTGGGGTCCCGCGAAGGTCGAGCTGCGAAACCCTGCTCAGGGGACGGGTCAGCAAGCGCCAATGCGCAAGGTCCCTGGAATGGTGTATTTGCACGCCCGGAAACCATTCAAAGGTAGAGGTGGCAAGATAGTAATCGTCCTCCACCCTCATCATGGAAGCGTCCGGATTAAATCCTCTCAGCACAGGGTTAATAATGTTCCTCATATCCCTTTTCCCTCCGATACATTGCCAGTCTTCCGGCATATCTTTTATTGTAGCGGCCTTCCGGGACGGCTTGAATGACGCTTTTTAAGCGAAAACGCCGGCTTTTTAAGCTTTAGTCCAAGGATCGAGGAACCGGACCGATCTATATCGCATAATGAGCAAAAGACGGAACTTTGCCGCCAATCCGCGGTTCGCTTTGGCGCCCGGGACCTTTCACGCTCAAGGCTATTTCTTCTCCTTCGGCGTAGGAAACATAAACGGCGCTAAGCTCCCCGGGATCGTTATCTCCGCCGCCCGAGAATGCCGGTTGCCGGCCCGACAGGGCAAGGGCGAAATCCTTCAAGCCGGTGATCCCCCGCCTTTGGGCTTCGGTTACGCCTACCGCTTCCACGACGACGCCGGTATTCCGGCCGCTGCACGCCACCGAAATATACCCTTCGCGCTGCCGGATCGAATAAGCGCTTGAAACAAATACGGCAAAATAAACATCTTCCGCCTTACCGATGATCGTCTTCGATAAAAACGACCACTCTCCTTCAGGTAGCACTCCGATGACCGTATTCGGCACGTTTTCCGACAGGGGATAAAGCGCCATGACCACATTTCTGCGAAACAGCACTTCCGTCCATTCACTCTGATGGCGGGGGTCGTCCCCCGAGTTAAGGTATCCTTCGCCGGGATGAAAAAAGTATAATTGATTTCCTTTTCCGCCGCTGCGCACAGGCAAGCTGAACAGCCAGCGATGCTGCTCATTGTCGAATTCCTTTACCCTTTCCCACATCCCGCCGGCGGCAAACTGCTCCGTTATATAGGCGTAAGAGTGAAGCTTTTGTTTCTCCCCGCCGATGTCCCTTATGATTGCTTTGCATCGTTCGACCGGCTGCGACCGTTCAAGGGCTTGACGCCGGACAGACTCTGGGGCTTCGTAAAACAGAAAGCCGGCATATTCCGTGCGTGGCATCTCTTCCGGCAGTGAAAAATCGCCAAACTGCACATAATCGTGAAGGACGTTTGCATCTTTGGGAGCATCATGGGGCCATTCGCGGGAACGTGCTCCGACCCAGGCTCCGCGCAAATAATAGCTTGACCTGACATTCCATAGATAGTCCAACATTTCGGCAAGCTCGGCTTTTACGCCAGTATGCTCCACCAGTGCCCAAGCGCAGGTGAAGGCCTGTATCCAATGCCAGAACCATGGCAGGCTGCCGTATTCGGCCATGCCTTCCCGGCGGATCTTCTCCAAGGTGCGCTTCAGACTGTCTCTTCCTTCCGCAAACAACGCTTTGTCCGCATAGCGCTGCCCGAAAATCAGCTTCGAGGCCGTATACTTCGCTTCGTGATGGCCGTAGTCCCGCAGCGGTTTACGAAAATGCGCGCCGCAATACACATGTTCGAGCGCCGCCTCAAATTGCTGTGCGAGTTCTCCACTCATTTGCCGCCCATAAGTCTCCAGAAAAAAAACCATCAAAGAGCCCATCAGTTCCACCGGCAAAACATGCGGCTGCGCCGCGCCCGGTTCCGGCTCCAGATTCAACGGCCAATGCCCATACATTGAGCTTTTCTTTCCGTTGTCCTGCAGCCGCAAAACGCGAAGCAGCACCTCTTCGGCCAACCGCCGGCCTTCCTGCCGGTCAAAAAGCGGCTCTTCCGCCAAATCCACCGCGGCAGCGAACAAGCAGGACGCATAATAAAAATTGTCCCTGATGTCTCCGTGAAACCATAATCCGCTGCTTAAGAGCGGTTGATGCCAAGCGCAGACAGCCGCTTGCCGAATAATTTGCCCCATTCTTTCCCGATAAGAACTCATATGAACTCCTTTCCGTATCCGTTATCCGTCCCCTCATCCTACTACGATCCGACGTTCCGCTAAAGACGATGCTTCCACTTCTATCTTCGGAAAGAATTTGTTTTTGGCTTGCTAAATGAACATAAAAGAATTAAAGTGAATACATATAAACATTATGCACATAAATAAACAAAAGAAAAGAGGTTCATTTTATGGAACGTCGATATGCCTCACATCCTTACGATGTCAAATCATTCGACACGGATCGTCTGCGCAAGGAATTTCATATTCCCGTGCTGTTTACCCCCGATCGCCTGGAGCTTGTGCTTACGCATGAAGACCGCTTGATTATCGGCGGCGCGGCCCCGGTGCAAAGAGAGGTCAAGCTTGAAACGGACTTGAAGGAGCTGGGAGTCGCTTTTTTCCTGGAACGGCGCGAGCTTGGCGTCATTAACATAGGCGGTCCGGGACTCGTCACTGTCGACGGGACCTCGTACGAGCAGGGCAACAGAGACTGCTTGTACGTCGGGAAAGGCTCGCGGGAAGTGATTTTCACCAGCAAAGACGCGGCCAAGCCGGCGAAATTCTATTTGAATTCGGCACCGGCGCACCAGGAGTTCCCAACGGTGAAAACAACGCTGGCCGAAGCGGAATCCGGGGAGCTTGGCTCGATCGAAAACTCCAATGAACGGACGATCCATCGGCTTATTCACGCAAACGGCATCCAAAGCTCGCAGCTCGTTATGGGCATGACTCAGCTTAAAACCGGCAACATGTGGAATACGATGCCCGCTCACGTTCATCCGCGCCGCATGGAAGCCTACATGTATTTCGATCTCCCCGAAGAAGCGGTCGTGTTCCATCTGATGGGTGAACCCGAAGAAACCCGCCATATCGTTGTCCGCAATGAGCAGGCGGTCATTTCGCCGAGCTGGTCGATCCACAGCGGGGTCGGCACAAGCAATTATACGTTTATTTGGGGCATGGCCGGCGATAACAAGGCTTACGGGGACATGGACGCCGTGGCGATGAAGGATTTAAAATAAAAGCAAAACCTTGATGGAAAAGTGAGGATACCGATGAGTCAGATTCGCAGATACGAGAAAATTATGGAGGTTCTGCTGACCGACAAAGAAGTGACGGTCGCGGAGTTAAGCGACAAATTGCGGGTTACCGGCAAAACGATCCGGGAGGATCTCGCCAAGCTGGAAGAGCAAGGGCTGCTCGTCCGCGTCCACGGCGGAGCGGTGCTGGCGCAAAGCGACCAATTCGGAATTTTGCCGAACAAGGAGCCGCTGACCAAACACGCGGAGGAAAAAGCCGAAATCGCCCGCAAGGCGCTCCGGCTGATCGAAGCGGGAGACATCATCGCGCTGGACGGCGGCAGCACCACGCTGGAAATCGCCCGGCGGCTGGAGAATCGGACGCTTACCGTCGTAACCAACGACGTGTACATCATCGGCGAACTGGCGGCCAAGGACCAGATCCGCCTCGTCGTTCCGGGCGGTTATCGGGTCCGCAATATGCTGGCCGGCCCCGAAGCGGCGGCATATGTGCGGCAGCTTAACATCCAAAAAGCGTTCGTATCGGCGACAGGCATCCACCCCGACCACGGATTATCCATTTATACCGGCGATTTGATCGGCTTTAAGCGGGCTCTGATCGAAACCGCGCATGAAGCGATCGCGGTCATGAATCACCAAAAGTTCGGCCAGACCGCGCTCAGAACCTTCGCCTCCATTGGCGAACTCAAGCGGATCATCACGGACCGAGGGCTGTCCGCCGACATGGCTCGCCAGTTTGAGCCATCCGGCGTGACGATCGATTTTGAAACGAAATAACGGTAATTAATATAGGGAGAGTGCATTCTATGAAGCTATTTGATTTAACGGGAAAAACCGCTTTGGTGACGGGAGCCTCTGGCGGCCTCGGACAAGGCATAGCGCTCGGGCTGGCCGAAGCCGGCGCGGACGTCGTCAGCGCTTCCATCGGCGGCAGCGCTGAAACGGTAAGCAAGATCACCGCCTTGGGGAGAAAAGCCGCGGAGATCATCGCCGATCTCGGCGATCACGGCAAGCTCCAGGAGACGTTTGACGAGGCGCTGAAGCTGACCGGGCATATCGACATTCTGGTCAACAATGCCGGGATTATCCGCCGCACCCCGGCCAAGGATCACAGCAAAAAGGATTGGTTCGACGTCATTAATCTGAACCTGAGCACGGTGTTCCTGCTTTCGCAAATCGCCGGACGCCATATGCTGGAGAGAGGCAGCGGCAAAATCATCAACATCTGCTCCATGCTCTCCTATCAAGGCGGAATCAATGTTCCAGGATACACGGCCAGCAAGCACGGCGTGGCCGGACTGACCAAAGCGTTCGCCAACGAGTGGGCCGGCGGCGGCATCCAGGTGAACGCCATTGCCCCCGGGTACATGTCGACCGATAATACGGCCCCGCTCCGCGCCGACGCGGAACGCACCGCGGCGATTACCGAGCGGATTCCGGCCGGCCGCTGGGGTTCGCCGGATGATGTGAAAGGGCCGGCCGTATTCTTGGCCTCCGCGGCCGCAGACTACCTGAACGGACACATTCTGTGCGTCGACGGCGGCTGGATGGCCAGATAAGAAAGCTGGGGAGGCAATGTCTCCGGCTGCTCTCGGCAATTGCCGAGTTAGTATAAACAGCTTTCTTCCTCCCGCTCGTCCGGGCTAGAAGAAAGCTGTTTTTCTAGCGGAAGGTCCCTGAAATAACGTGAGCATGACGAATATATAAGGGACAAAAATACCGCTATTGGGGCGATATCCATCGTTTTGCGTGAAATAGAGGACATGGGGGGCGCCATTTTCTCAAATTGCCGGGAAATGACTGCTTTTTGCACCGTTTGCCCAAAAATAAGGCCCATAAATTCCCCTATTGATGAGGAGCACGCTGGAATCCGGATATTAAGACCATAATTTTCCGCCATTTTTATGGGGCACCCTTAGCCATGGAGGTACCACCAACAGCTGGACCCACGTTATTTCCGGTCCGATCTGCTAGTACAAAATTCTCCACAAATAAAAAGTCGCGTACGACTCCCAGCCCTGCCATCCGGCGGATCGCTTCTGAATTTCCGGTTTGGTCGGCTTCCGCTCCATCCCTAACACGTACTTGATCGCATTATGCAATCCAACGTCGTCTATAGGGAAGGCATCCGGCATTCTCAGGCAGCGCATCAGCACATAATTCGCCGTCCAGGGCCCGATGCCGCGAATGCTTACCAGTTGTTTCTCCGCCTGTTTGCAGCCGCCGCTATCAAGGAGCCGCTCCTTGCTCAGCTCTCCGGATGCCACGCGCCGGGCAACGTCAATCAAATACTCGGTTTTTTTGACGGTCATGCGCAGACTCTCCAAATCGTGCACGGTTAACCCGGCAATATCCTGCGGCTTTGGAAACAGCCAGTAGCGCCGGCCTTCGCATTCGACCGACCGGCCGATACGCTCGACAAGCCGCCGTTTTAATGTATAGGCATAGGCCAGGTTGATCTGCTGTCCAAGGATGCCCCAGCACAGCGCCTCGAACAGATCGGGAATGCCCATGTTCCGCAGCCCGAAAAAAGCATCTACCGCGCCCCGCAGCAGCGGATCCTTCCCCGCCATCTCGTAAAAGGGCCGCAGGTCCCGGTCCATATCGAACCAGTCCCGGACATATCTCGCGACGGCTTCCCGCTGCGTTTCGCGAGGCGGCGCCGTATTCCCGAGAAACACGATCTTCACCTCCCGATCCGAATCACAGCTGATCTCTACCACGGAGACATGCCCCTCGGCTTCGATCGCCTTATATAACCGCCGGTCTCTGATTTCGAACAGACACTCATTATCCGAACGGGATAAATACTTAAGATTTTCCCGAAAGCTGAACTCATCGGGAACGGCCAAGAATATCACGCCGTCCCGCTCCTCCCACGGCTTCGCGGATGCTCCGCCGGATGCCCCATCTATAATCATAGTTAAACCTCGCTTTTTCATTCTGCCGTACTATTTAGTTTTAACATGAATCCACAGTCCAATCATTTCGCGATCTTGCTGTTCCATTCGGAAATCATGACGGAAGCCTTCAGGGAAGGTTATACTGTTGATGGAGGCGATAACGATGTCAAGCCCGAAAGAGCAAGCGCCAAACGAAGAACAATGGCAAGCCATTATCCAAAACGATGCCGCTTACGACGGCCGATTCTATTACGCGGTGGCGAGTACGGGAATCTTTTGCCGTCCCTCCTGCAAATCCAAGCCGCCAAAATTCGAAAATGCGCGTGTTTTTGCCACGGCCGAGGATGCGCTTGGCGCCCATTACCGCCCGTGCAAACGCTGCAGACCGACGGGGATGGCGCTGCCCGACGACGAATGGGCTTCGCTGATCGCCCGATATATTGAGAGCCACTATAGCGAAAAACTGACGCTGGACGAGCTGGCGGACATATGCCACGGCAGCCCGTACCACTTGCAGCGCACCTTCAAACGCGTGATGAAAGTGACGCCGGCGGAATATATCACCGAAATTCGGATCGACAAGGCCAAAGATGCGCTGGTTCACTCGAAGCAAGCGATGGGGGATATTGCGGAGAGTGTCGGCATCGGCAGCGCCGCTTATTTTATTACGTTATTCAAACGCAACACAGGTATAACGCCAAAAGAATACCGCGAAGCGCATCGGAACCATCCGCAACCGTAAAAGCCGCGTTGCGTAAAAATAACAGAAGGAGCTGGACACTTATGAAAACAGCTGGAAACACCCCGGAGCAAACCGTATTTTGGACGCTTTTTTCCGATAAGGACTGGAGTATTTATCTCGCCGCCACGGAACGGGGCCTGTGTTTTGTCGGCTCCGACCGCAAAGGTTTCGACGAACTTGAGGCCTGGGCCCGCCAGCGGTATCCGGAAAACGAGCTTCAACCAAACGATGAATTTCTTGCTCCCTATGCCGCGGAGCTGAAAAGATTTCTCCAAGGGGAGCAGCAGAGCTTCACGATTCCGATGGATCTTAAGGGTACGCCGTTTCAGCTTGCCGTGTGGAACGCGCTTTGCCAAATTCCTTACGGACAAACACGGACGTATTCGCAAGTGGCGGAATTCATCGGGAGACCGGCTGCGGTTCGCGCCGTCGGCAGCGCCATCGGGGCCAATCCGCTGCTGGCCTTAGTTCCCTGCCATAGGGTCATCGGTAAGAATGGCGCTCTTACCGGTTACCGCGGCGGACTTGAAATGAAAACGAAGCTGCTGGGGCTGGAAGCGGCAGCCGCCGAAGCAAGTATCATCGCTGAATAAAACCTGCCGAGTTGGCCTGATTCAAAAAAGCTTGATCCCTTTTCGATCATTCCTCGAATTGGATCAAGCCTTTTGCTATCTCCCGCTTTGCCGCAAACGGCAGCAAAAAGAGCCGGACCATGCCGCAGCATGCCCGGCCTATATTTTAAAGTCGCAAAGATTGCGCAAAATCCGTCAGCCATCAGCCCCCTACCCCATTGGATAAAGTCGTCATGGTACCAGGTTGAGCAATCGACTCCGTGATTCCCGCGCCTAAACTAATGACGAACAGAAAAACCAAAATCCACTTCCGCATGTTCTAACACCTCCTTCATCAAAATTCCATACTCCTTCAGTTGCTCTTCGGCGGCAAAGGTTCTGTACTTCTCAAATAACGGGACGATTCTCATAAAATGCTCCTTGTTGTTAAGCGAAACCGAATATTTGAGAGCATAAATAAGCTTCTCCAAACCTTCCAAAATATCCTTTTTTCGGAAAGCGTAGATAGCGAGCTGGTAACACAAATCCAGATAACGATCTTTATTGACTACGGAGAAATAGTAGTTGCTGTTCTGATTATATAGACTCTGATCAATCTGAAATTCACATAAAAATTCATCGATAAAGAAATCGTTTACGTTAGCCGCATGCAAAATGACCTGCAGACTTGGCAAAATTTCGTACGGATGCTCCTTTAGCAATTGAATATATTCCGGGATAACGGACCGATTTCCGGCCCAAACCTCCAAATTGTATTTGTTGGCTTTGGCCCAGACTTTGAATTTCTCCACTTCCATGAACCCGGTCTCATCAAGCCCCTTAAACCAACTCAGATCGGCATAACCTCTAATGAATTCGTCCACTTCCGCGAATTTGCCCTGATGTTCCAAAGCCGCGCCTTTGAGCAAAAAGCCTTGCCCATAATACACAACGAGGTGACGCTCCGTTCTCAATTCCAAACGACGGGACTGAGCGTAAGCCCTCTCATAATTGCGGTAGACCTTTCCCGAAAGACTCCTTAATTCATCGGAAAAAGAAATGACTTGCTCCCATTTTCGCAAGGAGAAATAGACGTTTGCCAGATGCAGCAGCCCGTCCAGTTGATAATCCTCGGGCAAGCGATTACGGTAAGGCTCAAACCGGGTCGCTGCCCGAAAATTCATCTCGGCGTCATCCCCAAGCGACAAAAGAAACAGCCGGTATTGGCTGATCGCCAGCCTTTCGGAATGTTGGTATTTCTCACTTTCGTTCACGCAGTTGTAGAACAGCAAGGCAGCTGGGTGGTTGCCAATCCCGTAAAGCTCTTCACCGATCGAAAAAATCATCGGAATGTTGGTTAGATCATCAACTAGTCTTGAGAGTATTTTCCCGATGCAATCCAGCTCGCCGATTTCGGCGCAGCGCAGCAGGAATGAGCGAAGCCGCCGCCGGTTCGGATGCCCGGAATCGATGCAATCTTCGGCGTACAAAGGATAATAGTATCCTGCCGGCCGCTCCAGGGCTTCCGTGATAAGATCCAGTTGTCCGACGGACATCGGTTTGGGAGGATTGCCGTTTAAAATGGCGCTGAGCGTGCCCCGGTTGATTCCGGACCGCCGGGAAAAGCTGTGCAGCGAAAAACCCCGGCTCTCAATCTGTTTTGCGATCACAGATTGGATCGTCAATAAAGTCGTCAATCCAGCTCCCTCCTCCGATGATTTCTCCTATATTTTTACACATTATACGAAAATGAGACCGAGTGGTCAATTATTTTCTATAGGCTCGTCGGCAAAAAAAGAGAGTGCCTCAAAAGCCATCACAGATGACTTTTGAGGCACTCTATAAAACTTATCATAACAACAGGGCAGAAAAACTCTTCCAGATCGCTGCCATGTGCCGGATCGACTTCGAGGATGCGTTAAAACAAATTGTCTGGTCAACGACGTCCAAAAACACCGCATCCCTCCGACACTTAAAATAGCGGTCTTCGTATTATCAGGTTAGCCAGAATTTCTGGTTGGCCTTTTTTTATG